>NZ_JARUHH010000041.1:0-563 GCF_043558025.1 Fictibacillus sp. UD | reverse complement strand
ACATCGAGCGGTCCAGCGTCAGGTCGGCCACCAATCGTTTGAGCTTGCTGTTCTCGTCCTCCAGCTGCTTCAGCCGCCGGATCTCCGGCACGCCCATGCCGACGAACTGCTTCTTCCAGCGGTAGAACGTCGGCTCCGACACGCCCATCTTCCGGCAGACCTCGTCCACCGTCGCGCCGTTCTCCGCCTGTCGCAGGGCGAAGGCGATCTGCTCGTTCGTGAAGCGTTTGCGAGGCATGGCATCCACCCTCCTTCAGGGTTCAGGATGCCCGAAAAACTTGCGCTCAGCGCGGACCAGTTTGCTGGGTCAGGGTCAAGCGACGGATGTTATGGCGCACGGTTTCCTGATGAACCTACCATCCATCGCGAGCATCGACCGACTCGCGTTAGTGGCGGATCAACGGCGCGACGTCCTTCTACGCGAGATTGAACGCAAGCGGGCGAGCTTGGCCCAGCAGGTGCGGTCTGCGACCGCGGACATCCTTGATGTCGGTCACGTCGGGCCGCGGTGAATAGCCGTTTTGAGGTTTGAGGCTGGGATGACCTCTGAGCGCGCCAATCGT
>NZ_JARUHH010000040.1:0-570 GCF_043558025.1 Fictibacillus sp. UD | reverse complement strand
TGCCCAGGAAGGCAAGCTGGACGTGGCCGAGTACGAGGCGATGGTCGCACGCGGCGAAGCCTGAAGGAAAGCTGCCGGCCGCCGGATACCACCGGGCGGCCGGCGAACTGGCTTTTTTGTTTGTTTTTGAAAAGACTGCGTCAAAATTGGCAAACGTGTATTCGATTAATAGAAATCAAGTTGCATCTTATATTGCGTAATCGATCTGCGGTTATGCATTGTGTCTTAGCGTTGACGGCGTCGAACCATTTGGATAGCGTAGAAATGCTCGGCGAAAGCCACATAATCTACGTGCGGACGCTTATCCGAAATGTTATCGCTACCGCTCCGCGTCGCAATCATATGCAGTGTCTTGATCGCCGCGATTTTTGCGGCCGGAACAACGTTCTTGATCCGCCGGATAAACGCTGCTTTTGAGGAACAGACGGCAAGGATCCAGTCGGAGACGCTGTCGAGTGAGGCGCGTGACGTCCGGCTTCGTCTCTCTGCCGCAGCCAAGACCGCCGAAAGCCTCGCTGTTGCGGCGTCGGCCCTGCGCGCCGGCGGAGATCGGAAGAGCACACGTCTGAA
>NZ_JARUHH010000039.1:0-573 GCF_043558025.1 Fictibacillus sp. UD | reverse complement strand
GCGGATCTCGCCGACCTGCCGGCCGATCTCCTCGGTGGCCTGCCCGGTCTGGGCGGCGAGCGCCTTCACCTCGGTGGCGACCACCGCGAAACCCCGTCCGGCCTCGCCGGCCCGCGCCGCCTCGATCGTGGCGTTGAGGGCCAGCAGGTTGGTCTGCCCGGCGATGTTCGAGATCAACCCGACCACATCGCCGATCCGCGAGACGGCGGCGCTCAGCTCCTGCACCAGGGTGCCGGTCTGATCGGCCTCGTGCACCGCCCGCTGGGCCAGCTCGGCCGAGCCCGCGACCTGGCGGCCGATCTCCTGGACCGACGAGCCCAGCTCCTCCGCCGCCGCCGCGACGGTGTTGACGTTGGAGGCGGCCTCCTCGGCGGCCGCGGCCACGGTGGTCGACTGGCTGGCGGTCTCGGTTGCCGTGGCCGTCATGGTCTGCGCGGTGGCCTGCAATTCGGTCGCCGCGGATGACAGACCATGGGTGAGCTGGCTGACCTGAGACTGGAACGAGCGTGTCGCATCATCAAGCACCTGGGCGCGCCGCATCTTCGCAGCGTTCTCGCTGATTGCAGCGGCATC
>NZ_JARUHH010000038.1:0-587 GCF_043558025.1 Fictibacillus sp. UD | reverse complement strand
GATCAAGCTGTTCCTGCCCCACCTGATCAAGTGGCAGGAGGAACACGGCTACCCGTTCAAGTTCTCCACCGAGGCCTCGCTCAACCTCGCGGACGATGACGAACTGCTCGGGATGATGCGGGACGCGAACTTCTTCGCCCTGTTCACCGGGATCGAGACGCCCGACGAGGCGACGCTGATCCAGACGCAGAAGAAGCAGAACACCAAGCGCTCGATCGCCGACAGCGTGCACAAGCTCTACGAGCACGGCATGTTCGTCACGGCCGGCTTCATCGTCGGCTTCGACACCGAGAAGGACAGCATCAGCAAGGCGATGTCGCTGTGCATCAGCCAGACCGGCATCCCGATCGCCATGGTCGGCCTGCTGTTCGCGCTGCCGAACACGCAGCTCTCGCGCCGCCTGCGCAAGGAGGGCCGCCTCTACGAGAACTACGCGGCGACCACGGCCGACCAGGGCGACCAGTGCACGCAGGGCATCAACTTCGTGACCCTGCGCCCGCAGCGCGACGTGCTGGCCGATTACCGCGACGTCCTCCAGGAGATCTACGACCCGCCGAACTTCTTCGACCGCGTGCGCGTGGTCGCGC
>NZ_JARUHH010000037.1:0-594 GCF_043558025.1 Fictibacillus sp. UD | reverse complement strand
AGCCGAAGCCGGTCGTCTGAACCGAGCAGGGCCGCGACCGCCTAGGCGGTCTCGGCCATCCGGCGGGCGACCTCGTCGCGCACCGCCACGGTCATCGCGGCGAACCGGGCCAGCGTGCGGGTCCGCAGCCAGGGGAACAGGCCGGGCGCGAGCAGGCCCGTGACGGCCATCGCCTGGATGAGGCTGACCCCCTGGCGGGTCTCGGTGATCCGGACGTCGTGCGTGCCCGTGAGCAGGTGGGGCATCGCCGGAATGCCGCCGCGCCAGGTCAGCCGCCGGCCGGGCTCCCAGCAGGTCACCTGCACGCGCAGGGTCAGGTAGGCGCGGCCGTTCAGGGTCAGCTCCAGGCGCCAGCGCGCCCCCGCGCGCCGGGGCCCCTCCGCCTTGCGGATGAACGGGTTCCACGCCGGGTAGGATTCGAGGTCCGTCAGCACGGACCAGACCATCCCGGCCCGGGCCGGGATCGGAAGCTCGGTGCTGCTGACCCTGCCGACCGTCATCCCTCCCGCCTCCCTCCCAACGAACCGCCGCCCGTTCGGGCTCGCGGCTTCCCGCGCGGCGCCTCCTGGAGAACACGCTCCGCGGGGGCCGGTG
>NZ_JARUHH010000036.1:0-615 GCF_043558025.1 Fictibacillus sp. UD | reverse complement strand
TGAAGGCCGCGATCGGCGATGCTTATCGCGGCGTCGAGCTGCGGCTGCTGGACGCCATCCGCGGCCGTTTCGGCCTCCCGGCTCCGACGCCGGCGCTCGCCCGCCTGGTGAAGCAGGCCGACCGGATCGCCGCCCATATCGAGGCGATCCGCCTCGCCGGCTTCGCGCCGGAGGAGGCCGAGCGCTATTTCGGCCCTGCCGCGGACCTGCCGGATCGGGTCCTGGCGCTCGCCGAGCCCTGGCCGACTGCCGAAGCCGAGACACGATTCCGCGCGCGCTTCGACGCGCTCCGCTCAAGCTGACACCCTGCCGCCCTCGATCCGTCACGATCGCACGCCACTGGCGCGGTCACCATGCCGACCCTCCACGTCTGTCCTCTCTCACGCCTGCCCGAGACCGTCGCGGCGACCGGCGCCAGCCACGTGCTCACGCTGATTAATGTCGGCACGCCGCTGGAACGTCCCGCCGTGATCGACGCCGAGAACCACGCCGTCATCGGCGTCAGCGACATCGCGGCGGCGCGCGACGGACACGTTCTGCCGGCCGAAGAGCACGTGGCGCGGGTTCTCGATTTCGTCCGGGCCTGGCCGCGGGAGAAGCCGCTGGTGATCCACT
>NZ_JARUHH010000005.1:0-288435 GCF_043558025.1 Fictibacillus sp. UD | reverse complement strand
ATGTATTAGGCACGCCGCCAGCGTTCATCCTGAGCCAGGATCAAACTCTCCATAAAAGTGTTTGTCTTGCTCGATTTTAAAACTGACGGAATTAATTCTTAATTCCTTACCTATTTCTTTTGTTCAGTTTTCAAAGAACTGTCTGTTTCTAGCTCGTCGCTCGTTTTGGCGACTTTATTAGGATAGCATCTTAAAAAGAAGATGTCAACCTGTTTTTTTATCGTGTTTCCCGTCTGCAACATTGTTTCTATGTGTCGCAGCGACAAGAAATAATATAGCACGATATAGATAAACAGGTCAACACCTTTTTATAAAAAAGTTTATTCTTTTATTGCGTAGTAGCGATGGTACAGGTTCTTGCTCTTTGTTTCTCGTTTAACCGTCTTAATATAACCTTTGTCTTTTAAGTGATTAAGAATCATCGGAAGATCAATAGCGTAATCCAGAACCTCACTATGTTCCATTAATTCATGATAAGCCCACTCTTCTTTTTGTTTAATAACACCTAACAAGTGATTGGCACCTAATTTGGTTTTTGAAGAGAGCGAGAACTCAGATGCAAGTAATAGAAGTTCAATTCGTTTATCAATGGATTCTTCACCTGTGACGAGTTCTTCATATAACTTGAAGATTTCCGGTTGTATCACTTTAACCTGATTCCATACCGTAACTTCAGGATAGTATCCATGTTCAATAACCGATAACCGAGCAAGGTGATGAAGAGCATGCATGATGTTGTTAAATGCATCTAAATAATGACCTGAGTGAAATAATTCTTTTCCATCATTATAACGACGAAGCAGTTTTGCATACTCAAGGCCAATCTTATGTGTTCTTTCTTCTGCCGGAAACTCGTGCAGCCGGTCACGCAATCTCGTTATGTATTCGTTACGGTTAAATAGAACCTTGCCGTTCATTACCCAGTCTACAGCTCTTCTATTAGATCCTAGCATCAGCCAGGAATTAAGAAGGCCTTCTGTTACAACATGCAGAGCAGCCGATCCTGATTCGAATTCATAGTGTTTAATCATCCAAGGTTGATCTGATTCTTTTACTATTATAAGAAGAACGCAGTCAAAGTGATCGGTTCCAGGGCTGAATGTTTTGTTTTTTTCAACGAAAAGAACACCTAGTGTGTTTTCGTTGCTTGCTCTCTCTTGATATAGCGGGCGTAAAATATCTTCCATGAAGGTCATCTCCCATTTTAACAAAATCCTGTTTGTTATCTTTCAACATCAAATAAAGAAATCCTTTTTCTTTTCTAGAGAGTTCATATGTTATACTAATGAACGGAGGAGGGACAGGTATGATAAAGTATACGAGCAAAATTAATAAAATACGTACGTTTGCCTTAAGCCTAGTGTTTATAGGTATTATCATCATGTATGCTGGCCTGTTTTTCAAGACAAGTTTTGTCGTTATGTCGATTTTTATGGTGGTTGGGTTTATCGCAACAATCGCCAGCGCTGGTGTTTACTTCTGGATCGGAATGATCTCTACCCAAGCTGTACAGGTGGTTTGTCCGAACTGTGGTAAGGTCACAAAAGTTTTAGGTCGTGTAGATGCTTGCATGTCCTGTAATCAGCCGCTTACGATGGATAAAAGTCTTGAAGGCGAAGATTTTGATGAAAAATATAATTCTAAACGCCAAATGCGTAAAGAAAATAGATAAAGCTGACTCACCGTATGGGAAGTCAGCTTTTTTTTAATGTTTTCTTTTGCAATCCGGGCATACTCCGTAAATTTCCATACGGTGACGTCCTACATCAAAGCCTGTTACAGATTCTGCGAGACTCTCAACCTCGTCTAGACCAGGATAATGGAAATCCACAATCTTACCGCACGAATCACAGATGATATGGTAGTGATCTGTTGTTACACAATCAAATCGGCTTGATGAGTCTCCGTAAGTCAGTTCTTTAACAAGACCCGCCTCTTTAAAAACTCTAAGGTTGTTGTAGACTGTTGCAACACTCATATTAGGAAATTTCCCTTCCAGCGCCTTGTAGATCTCATCAGCTGTTGGATGGGACATTGATTGGATAAGATGCTCTAAGATAGCATGACGCTGAGGCGTTATACGAACACCTGCTGATTTTAAGTTGTCAATTGCCGCACTGATTTTTGCGCTAGACATCGTCATGCACCCCATTTCTTTAAGAATTCTTACTTTGTAATCGTTATAATTAGTCTACTGCTACCTACAGGTTTTGTCAATTGAAGCGCAGTTTTATGAATGATCTTCGTGCAGAACAGGCTCGTTCACCTTCATCTTTTCGTTTACATATCTTGCTGCAATAAACAAAAAGTCAGATAGTCTGTTTAAGTAAGACATCACTAATGGATTAACGCCATCTATTCCAACAGCAATTCGCTCGGCTCGTCTCGCAATCGTACGGGCTGTATGAAAAGCACTTGCTGATGGTGAACCTCCTGGAAGTATAAATTGTTTAAGAGGTTTAAGTCCCGCTTGCCATTCGTCGATGGTTTCTTCAAGAAAACGGATATCCTCTTCTTTCAACTTCCACGCTACTTCTTTCCCTGCAGGTGTTGCCAGTTCTGCACCAACATGGAAAAGAACGGTTTGTACTTTTTGCATAGTTACCGTTGCTTTCTCCGCCCAATCCTCCTTGGGCATCAGGCTGACTCCAAAGCCGATCATGCTGTTTGCCTCATCACACGTTCCATATGCGTCTACACGCACATCATTTTTAGAAACGCGTTCTCCATAAATTAATGAAGTCGTTCCTTTATCTCCAGTTTTTGTGTATATTTTCATATTAATACCCCCGGTCATATGGAATGATATTGACCATCTCTTCACTTTTATCTTTTCTAAAAGAAGTAAGATTATCACAAAAGATCTCAATGGCTCTTTCTTGATATTGTGGAGAAATCCCTGATAAGTGTGGAGTAACCGTTACGTTCTCCATATCCCAAAGCGGGCTTTCTTCTGGTAATGGTTCTTTTTCAAACACATCGAGTACAGCGTGGCTGATCTTCTTTTCTCGCAGTGCTTGAATAAGCTCTTCTTCATTTACTGTCGTCCCTCTGCCAATGTTGATGAATATTGCACTCTCTTTCATGAGGGAAAATGCTCTTTCTCCTACAAATTGATGAGTTTGTTGTGTAGATGGAAGAACATTTACGATAAAATCACTTTCTTCATACAACTTATTGATTCCTTCTTTATCTACGATTAAGTCCGAGTTTTCAGCAGGATGTCCGCTTCTATTAAAGCCTATTGTTCTCATATTGAACGCTTTTGCAAGCCTCGCTATTTCACAGCCGATTGCACCAGTACCTAGGATACCGAGAGTCTTTCTAGAAATCTCAGTCATCGGGACTTTCCGATCCCATGTATGCTGTTTTTGATTTTCTAAAAGCAGACTCGTCTTGCGTGACACTTGAAGCATCATCGAAATCGTATATTCTGCCATTGGTGTTCTATGGATGCCTCTTGCATTCGTGATGAGAACATCTTGTTTTTCCAGGGCTTCAAAAGGCATTTTATCAAGACCTGCTGAAATGACCATGATCCATCTAAGGGATTTTGCCTCAGCAACCAATTCATCTGTCAAATCTTCTCCGTATGAAAGTAGGATTTCGGCTTGTTCAAGATATGCCTTAGCTTCTTTCATGTTGTTGTAAAAGCGGAACTCTTCTTCAGGAAAACGCTTCTTTATCTGGTCTTTTATCTCTTTTCTTAATCTTGCACTTGAAAGAATCATGAGAAACACCTTCTTTTAATGGATTAGAAAAAGCGGGAACGTGCTCCCCGCTTTTTTAATTGTTGCTGTTTTGTTTTGAAACGCTTTGTTGTTTTAGATAGTGGTTGATCTCCGTTCCAGGATGCTCGCTTTCCGCGGGGCAGGCGGTGAGCCACATTCGTACGTTTCACTCTTAAGTGTCTCACCTGCCCGCCTGTCCCGCAGGAGTCTCGCACCTTCCACTCCAATCATCGATCATAGAAGACAAGATTTGAAAGCAACAATCTTTTGGAAAAGAGTGTTTATTTAAGATTCTCTGGATTAAGTCCTAAAAGTTCTGGCAGAACGAACAAGCCATCTTTTCTGATTAATACATCATCAAAATAGATTTCTCCTCCACCGTACTCTGGGCGCTGAATCAACACCATATCCCAATGGATGCCTGATTCGTTTCCGTTGTATGCATCTTGATAAGCTCTTCCAGGTGTGAAGTGAATGCTTCCGCCAATCTTTTCATCGAATAGAATATCTCCCATTGGATGCTGAATTAACGGATTCACACCAATCGCAAACTCACCAACATAACGAGCGCCTTCATCCGTATTAAAGATTTCGTTTAATTTCTCTGTGTTATCAGAAGTGGCTTCAACAATTTTCCCATCTCTAAACGTAAGACTTACATTATTGAAAGTTGTGCCATGGTAAGGACAAGGCGTGTTGTATGTAATGGTTCCATTGACACTATCTTTTACTGGTGCTGTAAACACTTCTCCATCAGGAATGTTGTTCTCACCCGCACACATGACAGCTGGAATTCCTTTGATTGAAAACGTTAGATCTGTACCTGGAGCCGTGATGCGAACTTTATCCGTACGTTCCATTAATGCGTGAAGCGGTTTTTGCGCTTCCGCCATCGCCTTATAATCTACGTTGCACACATCAAGTACAAAATCAGTGAACTTTTCTAAGCTCATTTTAGCCATTTGAGCGAGACCTGTTGTAGGATAGTTCAGCAATACCCATTGGCGGTCATTGATGATCAAGTTTTGAACAGGCTTGTTCAGCTCTGCTTTCATCTGAAAGATGTCGCTAGGAACTTCAGAGAACTCAGAATCATTATTTTTACATTGAATGGAGATATAAGCATCAATATCTTCCATGCGAGCTAGATCCCATTTTACTTGCGCTTCCGTATGCTCTTTTGTTGAACCCAGCATCAAAGCACGGGAAATCTCTTCGTCAGCAAGCTGTACGTAAGGATAAGCTCCCATCTTGTATGTTTCTTGAACGAGTTCTTTTACAAGCGGCTTCCCAGCTGTAAAAGAGGTAATCAGTACTTTTTGCCCTTTTTCAACCTTAAGGGAATGTGTCAGCAAAGTTCTTGCTAACGTCGTTAAACGCTCATCTCTCATTATGTATACCCCCGACAATATATGTTATAAAATTCGCACTATTTTATTTTATCACTCATAATCCGTTATGCCTATTTATTATGATTGAAAAGCATAGAGTGTTAGCCCATGCTGCATAATAACAATCGTGGAGGTGAATGATTACATGAATATTTCACGCGCTCAGCAGATCATTGAATCGGAAAAAGAAATAGAAGTCCTGCACAATGGAACACCAGTATGGCTTCAATCAGTAGACGAAAACAATCAAACAGCAAGAGCTTATACGAGAGAACAGCCAGATAATGAAATGGACATACCAGTAAACGAACTTCAGGAAAGTTAAAAAGCCCCAATTTCTCGAGGGCTTTTTTCTATGACAGGTTTTCTTTTATAAATTTCAGTGCTTCTTCTACATGATACTTCACTTTTACTTTTCGATACTCTTTCACGATGTTCCCATCCCCATCGATAATAAAAGTAGAGCGTTCAATGCCCATGTATTCCTTACCAAAGTTCTTCTTCAGCTTCCATACGTCATAAAGCTCTGCAACCTTGTTCTCCTCATCTGCCAATAGAATAAATGGCAAACCATGCTTTTCGATAAATTTATCATGGCGCGCTAAAGGATCTGGACTAACCCCGATAATAACGGTGTTCTGCTTTTTGAAATCAGCATGACGATCTCTGAAGTCACACGCTTGTGTTGTGCATCCTGGTGTCATGTCTTTTGGATAAAAATATAAAACGACATTTTTTCCTTTAAAGTCTGATAATTGAACGTCTTGCCCGCTGCTTGCTGGCAATTTGAAGTCTGGTGCTTTACTTCCTGTTTCTATTGTCATCATTTGGCCCTCCTTAATCATTCTTCTTAAAGGGTAGCCTATTTCTTTGTTTTCAAACAACTATTTTGCCATTTTGTTGTGGTGAACAACCGAAGATAGTACAAAGGCGATGGGCAGCAAATATCCGATCAGTGCTTGAAGAGCAGCTATCCACCTTCCTGCCCCGACGGGAACAATGTCTCCATATCCAACCGAAAGTATCGTCGTGCTGCTAAAATAGATGCAAGCTTCTATAAAAGAAAAAAAATCACTTTGATTCAGTTCTAATTTTATGACGGGATATCCCATTAATGATATGAGTGCATATATAAGCCCAAATCCCGAAATGATCGTTCCATATACGATAAACAGAATCAGTAGATGACTCACCGGCATCAGATGTTCTTTTATCCCGGGATGTTTAAAAAGCATCCAAATACTCCGGACAATAAGAGCTGAAGTTGTTATAAGTAAGATTATTAAAACGGCTTTTTCCATTCAGTCCACCTCATTTCATCATATGAAAAAGGTGGATATAATAGGACAGCCTTGTTTTCGAAAAACTTTGTTGCTTTTGAAAGTGGTTGATTTCCGCTCCAGGTTGCTCGCTTTCCGCGGGGCAGGCGGTGAGCCCCTTGCCGCTTTGCGCCCTTAAGGGTCTCACCTGACCGCTAGTCCTAGCCGAGAGTCTCACACCTTGCGCTCCAACCAACTTGTCAATGAAGAGAATTGAACCAAAATACTTTTAAACCAACAACCTTTTTTAAAGAAGATTTTAAGAAAAAGACAGTCCGCTTTATACAGACTGTCCTTCCGCTTTTAAGATTTTGCTTTATTAACAGAGACGACCTCTGTCAGTTCTTTTAACTGAGTTGCCAGTTCACGAACGCGCGTTTGAGCCAGCTCATCCACTAGCACATTGCCTTCATCAAAGTTCACCGGATCTGCCACATATTGATCGGGCAGCACGAGACTGTACACACCACGAAGCACCGTGCGCAAATTGGCAAGTGCATTTATTCCGCCTTTCCCGCCGCCTGCTGCAACAGCAATAGCTGAAGGCTTGTTTTTAAAATGTTTGCCTCCTAAGAAATCTAGAGCATTTTTTAAAGCCCCGCTAATTCCGCTATGATACTCAGGACTCGTTACGAAGAATCCATCTGCTTGCTCAGCATACTCAGCCAGCTTTTTCACGGTATCGTTCTGAGCTGATGATGCATCCCCTGTGAATAGAGGCAATTTATCGATTCCTACATCAAAATATAAAACTTCAACATTCAACTCCCTTAGAACTTCAGCCGCATATTGTGCAATTCCTCTTGTTCTGGATTCAGCTGTCGGGCTCCCTGCTATAACCATGATTTTCATTTATATCTTCCTCATTTCTGCTATGCAATGTAAGTATGTTCATATCTTACAGGATTTCTAATGATACTTTGTAGCAATTAGGTTTGATTTGTTGAAAATCAGGTCTTAAGTCCAGAAAAATAATCATTGACTTATTACCCAATAGAATGTAAATTATTTGTAATTTTGGAATTTTAAAAAACTAATTAGATATTGAACTAATTAAATTAAAAATATCGCATTTATGAGAGGACGATTTAAGTGGCACTTGTTTCGGTTGATTTTTCTCCTTTTAACGAGATGATAATGAGTCTTCATGTTATTCAAAATCCTGCTCACCACCCTTATCGGCTTGCATGGGCTGAAAAAGCAGAAAAGAAATTACCACAAGATCTTTTACTTTTAGTCAAAGAATGGGGACCGCATTTTTATGACTGGATGTATTTTGTTAACATTCGAAATGAATTTCAATTTTTTGAATCAACAGTTGAAGAAGCCATCGAACGTTTAGCTCTCCTACCAGACTTAACGTTTTCCTATCTCATGCTAGGTGAGAGATATGGCAGCGACTCTTTGTTAAAGTGGAAAAACAATCCTGCATCAGCACCTCTTCATTCAATTGAAAAAGACATACTCTTACATGCTGCGGCCTGGAAAAGGAAGTTCTGTGATTTCTTTTATGAGTACAACCGCTATTTGTTTGCAGAGGAGCTTTTCAGAATTACTCCTTGGATTGCAAGAGGTTCTGAAAATTTTAAGAGAGAATTGAATGACTCCAAAATTGAAAGTTTAAACAGTATACACCCAGATGTTACAGTAACTTCCGATTCGATAAAAATTAAGAAGAATGATGTTTACACCTTTTCGTTTGAAGAGTTTCCGAAACTCGTGATTCAGCCATCAACATTCGCTACTCCACACGTTATGCTTTGCTGCAACCAAGACCGTGTCGCCATTGCCCTTCATGTTGCTGTACCCGATTCTGAAAAAAACCATGAACCACCTGAAGACTTAATTACCTTACTAAAGGCACTCAGTGAACCAACAAGACTTAAAATCCTGCAAGACTTGCTTCACCATCCATACAGCACAAAACAACTTGCCTTTAAATACAATCTTACTGAAGCTACCGTATCGAATCATTTAAAGCAATTGCTTTCATGCGGTTTAGCCGCAACACAAAGAAAAGGCTACTACGTGTTCTACACCGGTAAACGAGAAAGACTAGAATCACTTCGTACAGATGTTGCTCAATTTATGCAGCAGCCTGTACTGGATGAATATATCTATATACCTGATTTAACTTAAAAAAGGGGAACTGTTAAATGAGGAAAGTAATTTTAGATCTTCAACAAATAGTTTTACTAAGTATAAGTATTATTCTTATTGCTGCTGTTCCTTCTTTTCTTGCTGACGAAAATGGTATTAACTTTAGTATTTTAAGATATGGAGAATCTGTTTTAGAGGTGTTGACAACTCTGATGAGACCAGACTCCCTTACTTTATATATCCATTCTCAAAATATGATAATTGAGCCTATGCCCGTAAACCTATCATACGAATTTGTTAATGAAATCTATGAAATTCCTTTGTTTCCTGAAATTTGGAAAATTGTTTTTTATACTTTAGGCATGCTGCTGATTAGCTTTGCAGCTGCATTCATCATCGCTGTTTTTCTGGGGTGGATAGCAGAACTGCTTCCGGCTTCATTCAAGACAGCTGCTTTACGAATTAGTGAGATTCTTGAAGCATTTCCGGATTTGTTTTTTGTATTTTGCATCCAATTGGCTGTTGTTTGGATTTATAAAAAAACGGGCTTCCTTGCAGCAAATCCCTTCACATCTAGCAAAGAACCTTCATTTCTATTACCGGTTATAACACTGAGTATTGTACCAGCTATTTATTTGTTCAGAATGCAGTTAACACTATCGCAAGCTGAAATTGAAAAAGACTATATTACCTTCGCACGTTCAAAGGGACTGGCTAATTCACATATTGTCTTTCATCATCTTTTTAAAAATACACTTCGAGAACTTTCTATACATCTACCGTATATCATGCTGCTGCTTTTTAGCCATTTGATCATACTAGAATATCTCTTTAACATGAATGGAATTATACAAATTTTGCTTAGTGAGCAGCCAGCGGAAACGAGGGCTATGCTGCTGATGCTTATCGCATTTCCTCTTTTTGCAGCGGTAAAAGGGGTAGGGATGTTTATTAAGAAAGAGAGGATTTCAAATGCTGCGTAAAATAAATGCTTTTTCTTTAGGAACAGTTCTCCTGATTACCATTATCATTATAAGTATTGTTGTTCCAACTATAATGCCCGAACCGTCTGCTGAGAAATTTCGTTACAATTTCAATCAAAGATCACTCGATATTCCGCCGTTCAGTCCATCTGCAGATAATTGGTTCGGTACAGACCGAAATGGCAAAGATTTATTTTATGCGATAGTAGATGGGGCTAAATATACGGTATTTTTCGCTCTTGTTATTACACTTGCAAGAATGCTGCTTTCATTTATTGGTGGACTTGTTTTTAAACGTTTGTTTAAAAACAACTGGGTAAGCGGCCTGTTGCAGGGCTTTCATTATGTCCCTCAATCATTGATCGTATTGCTTGTTTTATCTCCGCTCCTTTTTTATGAGCTTAGAACACAGTCGGTTCTCAACTTCACAGAAACTTTGGTTATCCAATTGGTTGTTCTTGTTGCAGTAGGCATCTTTCCACTAGCAAAAATAATTGCAGAAATAGCTGACTCATTAACCCAAAATGATTATGTTACTTGCGCAAAACACATGGGATCATCCTCTTTACAAATTACCAAGCGTCATGTTCTGCCACATTTATGGCCTCGACTATTCGTCCTCGCCGGCAGGCAATTTTCGCAAGTCCTTACCTTAATGCTCCACTTGGCTATCTATCATTTATTTATTGGAGGAGTTAAGATCACGTCAGGACAAGAGCATGATCAATTTAACAACTATTCTACTGTTTCGAACGAATGGACTGGGCTAATCAGCATGTATCACCGGGAACTGATGCTCGATCCTTTTATTGTTATGATTCCTGTGGTTGCTTATACCCTGTTAATCTTATGTGTTAATATCATGACGAAAAGTCTTGAAAAAAGCTTTGATAAACAAACAATCTATTAAAAAAACCGTTCCCCATGTTTGGAGAACGGTTTTCTTTAGTTTCCTGCACCTCTGTACTTTGTTACCCCAACGTTCCATAACGTTACAGCTATTAAGAAAAATACTAGTCCAACTACAGGTGTTAAAAAGGCGTACGTGTACCACTCTTCCCTTTTCAAAAAATAGGAAGAAGGATAAACACCGACGAATGCGAACGGAAGAATCCACGTTAACACGTACTTGATTACTTTGTTGTAAATATCAACAGGATATCTTCCATAGTTTCCGATGTTGTACATCATCGGCATAATGTCAGTTCTTGAGTCTGACCAAAATCCTATCGTTGCCAGGGCGATAAAGATCCCTGCATATACAAGTGCACCACCAATAACAAGCAGGATAAAGATAAACGGATCATACCAGCTGAGCTCTAAACCTAGCTTATCGCCTGCATAAAACATAACCACTAATCCTGTTATCACACCAAAAAGCGATTCCAGTTCCATTCGTTCTAACACGATCTGGAACAAGCTGTGAACCGGCCTAGTAAGTATACGGTCCATCTCACCTTTAACAATATATCTATCCGTGAAATCCCAAATATTAAAGAAAGAGGCAAAGATCGAAAACGGTACAAGGAAAAATCCATAAATAAAGATCATCTCATCCTTGCTCCAGCCCGCAAGAAGACTCGTATGTCCGAAAACAACAAGGATAAACACGAGATTAACTGCTTGGAACAACAGATCCGAAAAAATCTCTACCACCATGTCCGCACGGTAAGTCAGTCTTGTTTTTAAATATTGTGCAACGTACTGAAAAAAGATTGAAATATAGTCCATCTGCTTCTAACCCCCTTGAACCACAAGCTGCCGCTTCGCTAAAATCCATAACCCATACACAGGTATGATAAGAAGCAGCGACCAAACAGCTTGATTAATCAGGGCTTCATATATTTGCGACCCTTTAAATCCTTCTGTAAAAATCATGCTTGGTATATAGCTGATTCCTTGAAACGGCAAGTAGCTCATCACGTTCTGTGCCCACATCGGATAAAAGCTTAACGGCAGAATAAGTCCAGAAAAGAGGTCAATCACTACACGTTTTGCACGAATCAGACCATCATTATTAAATAAGAAGAAAGTGGCGATTCCGGCAAGCAAGTTAATTTGCGTATTAATGATAAAGCTGAAAATAATCGACAGGAAAAAGAATAACCATGTACTCATGTTCGTTGACAATTCCACTGGAAACACGAGCGCTACGATTACCATTCCAGGGACTGAGAAGAATAAAAGTCTGAAGATCCCCTCACCGAGCCCTTGCATCATCTTCATATTCAAATAGGGATAAGGTCGAACCATCTCGACTGCTACTTTTCCTTCTTTAATCTCCATCGCAATTTCTCGGTCGATATTGTTAAAGTAAAACGCACGCGCCATCCACGCAACGGCAATATACGTTGTCATCTGTGTGATGGACAGACCTTGAATGTTTTCTTTTCCGCCATAAATGGCACTCCACAAAAAGTAATACGCACCAATATTGATGCTGTAAATTAATATTCCGCTGTAATAGTTCGTACGGTATGCAAGCATCATTAAAAAGCGGATGCGAATCATCTCGATATACTTACCCATGACGAACAGCACCTTCAACATAAATATTTCGAATAATCTCTTCTGTCGAGATCTCGAGAATCTTTAAGTCCGCAATCTTTTTAGAAGCCGTCACTTTACCTATTACTCCAGAGATCACCGTCTCATCGCTATCAACTGAGGCTACCCAAACGAGATTGCTCTCCCCTTTTTCCCAAACAACCAGATGTTCTTGTGTGAGTAGCTGTAATTCTTCCAATGTTGTTTCTTCACTGAACTGAAACTGAATCTGCTTTCCTTCAGCCCAGTTTTCACGAAGCTCTTTTAACGGTCCATCATAAATGATTTTGCCTTCATCGAGCATTACTACCCGCTCACAAAGCGCTTCAATATCTGAAAGATCGTGTGTCGTTAGCAGAATCGTCGTACCGTACTTTTCATTAATTCTTTTTAGAAACTCACGAATCTTAAGTTTAACAAGAACATCAAGTCCGATCGTTGGCTCATCCAAGAAAAGAAGCGGTGGATTATGAATGAGAGCTGCCGCCAATTCACAGCGCATTCTTTGTCCGAGTGATAGCTTTCGGACTGGCTTGTCGAGCAGCGGCCCGATATCGAGCGTCTCAATGACATCCTTCATATGCTCTTCGTACTGCTGATCTGGAACATTGTATATCTTCTTTAACAGCCTGAACGACTCCTGAACCGCAATATCCCACCAGAGCTGAGATCTTTGGCCGAAAACAACACCAATCGTTTTCACGAACTTCTCCCGCTCTTTATGGGGATTCATGCCATTCACGACAATCTTCCCATCAGTCGGTGTAAGAATGCCCGTCAACATTTTAATAGATGTAGATTTACCAGCACCGTTCTCTCCGATATAACCGACCATCTCTCCCTTTTTAATCGTAAAAGAGATATCATCTACAGCTGTTTTAATCGTATAGTTTCGTGTAAAAAGATCACGAAACGCCCCCTTCAAACCAGAACGGCTCGAAAAAGACTTAAACTCTTTCCTTAAACCCTGTACATCTATAATGTTCTGCATAAAAATGCCTCCGTAATTTTTTTCGCAATCTTTGTTGCATTTGGATGTGTTGATTTCCGCTCCAGGTGCTTCGCTTTCCGCCGGGCAGGCGGTGAGCCCCTTGCCGCTTTGCGCCTTTAAGGGTCTCACCTGACCGCTTGTCCCGCAGGAGTCTCGCACCTTGCGCTCCAATCAATTAGTCATTGAAGAAAATGAACAGACCCAAAAGCAACAATCTTTTAGAAAAGAGCTTTAACAAATACCAACTCATTTCACTGTAAAGCTCTTAATTTTGCAGATGCAAAATTGAGAGTTTCCTAATAGAGAAACTCAAGCACTCGATAAGTTTACTCTAATCGTCTTCCTAAACTCAAATAGTTGAGACTATTATGCAGAGTTTTCCATCCCTGTTTATGATGGTTTTTCATGCTACAATATGTATTGAACTTAACTGACGTATCGTTTACAGGAGGTATTTATAGATGAAACACACGAAATCTGAAGCACTATATGATGAAGCACTTCTACATATTGTCGGCGGGGTTAACAGCCCATCCCGATCCTTTAAAGCAGTTGGCGGAGGCGCACCCGTTTTTATGGAGCGTGCACAAGGTGCTTATTTTTGGGATGAAGACGGCAACCGTTACATTGATTATCTTGCTGCATATGGTCCTATTATTACCGGACATGCTCATCCTCATATCACAAAGGCGATCGTTAAAGCGGCTGAAAACGGCGTGCTTTACGGAACTCCTACTTCCCTTGAAGTGAAGTTCGCCAAAATGCTGAAAGAAGCTATGCCTGCTATGGATAAAGTCCGATTCGTAAACTCTGGAACAGAAGCGGTGATGACAACCATCCGTGTTGCGCGTGCGTATACTGGGCGCGATAAAATTATCAAGTTCGCAGGCTGTTATCACGGCCACTCTGATCTAGTACTAGTTGCCGCTGGATCCGGCCCTTCTACACTCGGAACTCCAGACTCAGCTGGTGTACCAAAATCAATTGCTCAAGAGGTGATCACCGTTCCGTTCAACGATGTTGAAGCCTACCGTGCCGCAATGGAAAAATGGGGTGACCAGATTGCTGCTGTTTTAGTTGAGCCGATTGTCGGGAATTTTGGAATTGTGGAACCGAAAGAAGGATTTTTACAAGCAGTTAACGATATTACCCACGAGCATGGCGCACTTGTCATTTATGATGAAGTGATTACAGCATTCCGTTTCATGTATGGTGGTGCTCAAGATTTACTCGGTGTGAAACCAGACATGACAGCACTCGGGAAAATTATCGGCGGTGGCCTTCCTATTGGAGCATACGGCGGTAAAAAAGAAATCATGGAAAAAGTGGCACCGCTCGGACCTGCTTATCAAGCAGGAACAATGGCTGGAAATCCGGCATCGATCTCAGCTGGAATCGCATGTTTAGAAGTTCTTCAACAAGAAGGTGTTTACGAAGAAACGGACCGCTTAGGCGCGATTTTGGAAAAAGGATTGCTAGAACAGGCTGCGAAATATAACGTATCTGTTACCATCAATCGCTTAAAAGGCGCATTGACCCTCTATTTTACTGATGAAACAATTGAGAACTATGTTCAGGCAGAAGCGACAGACGGAGAGATTTTCGGCAGGTACTTCAAACACATGCTTAACGAAGGTATCAACCTGGCTCCTTCTAAATATGAAGCGATGTTCTTAACAACAGCACATACAGAGGAAGACGTTCTTGCTACGATTGAAGCAGCAGGAAAAGCATTCAGCCGTCTTTAAGTTTTGAAAGAATTCGTCATCGTACGGATTCTTTTTTTGCTTTAAGGGAAAACCTGTAATAATAGAGCTTTATTTTTCATACGGTATGTAAGTCTGTAACTTTCACAATTTGTTAACACACTTTCACTTGATTAAACATTAGAAACAGTTTATAGTGTTTGAGATTATTAACATTTTTTATGAGAAAGGAATTATCGCAGTTATGAAATTAGGAGCCCGAATGATCAAAACGGGTTTAGCCATATCTTTATCGATATACCTAGCGATGCTGTTTCAATTGGATCAGCCCGTCTATGCAGCCATTGCTGCAACATTTGCGATTCAGCCATCCATCTACAGGTCTTATCAAACCATTCTAGAACAAGTTCAAGGTAACCTCGTTGGTGCCATATTTGCCATTATTTTTGTTTTATTATTAGGCAACAACCCTTTTGTTATCGGATTCGTTGTTGTACTCGTTATTGCAGCGAACTTAAAAATGAAGATTGAAAAAACCATTCCGTTATCAATCGTTACCGTGATCGTAATCATGGAAAGCCATACGGAAAACTTTATCGGTTTTGCGATTGATCGCTTTTTGCTCATTATGCTTGGTGTCCTATCAGCATTCTTAGTGAACCTGGTATTTATGCCGCCCAAATATGAAACAAAATTGTATTATAAAATCTCAGATCATACCGACGAGATCATAAAATGGATCCGCATGATTACCCGTCATGCTTCAGAACATATTGCCATCAAAGAGGATCTGACTCATTTAAAGGAAAACCGTTTTAAGATGGATCAGTATTATCTACTGTACAAAGAGGAACGTACGTATTTTAGAAGCAACAAGTATTCGAAGACACGCAAGCTTGTTCTGTACAGACAGATGATTCAAACAACAAACAAAGCACTAGAACTGCTGAAGAGTCTCCACCGTCATGAAAACGAATTGCACAATATGCCCGAACCTCTTCAAGAATTGATTCAAATCAAGCTTGATGGATTAACGAACTTCCATGAACAGCTGCTGTTAAAGTACACAGATAAAATACGGGCACAGCATACGTATGATATGGATGATGCCATCAATAAAAAAGCGCTCATGAAATGCATCATGAGCTATTACAAAAACCCGGAGAACGAAGAATGGATTGAGCTGTTCCCGGTATTTGCATTAATTATTGATTATGCTGATCAGCTTGAGCACCTGAACACCTTGGTGGAAAGCTTTAAAAATTACCACCAGGACGACAGCGAAGTACAGCTGGATCAGCGATTGGAAGATTAAGTTGTGTGTTGTGAGCCAGCCTTTTTTGAGGGCTGGTTTTTTTGGGGTTTTGTGAGTATTCGGCTGTGGTAGTGCTTGGTGAGGCGTCGAATTTTGTCGTCATTTGCAGACTCGCTGTTATATGATAAAAACTCGCCGTATTGTGGAAAAAACTCGCCGTATTATGCTTAATTCTCGCCGTATTATAGTCAATATTTCTAGAATTAATTAGTTTGGACTCCGTTATTAGGAAAAATTCTTTTTGCGTTACCCTTAAGAATGCTGCAAACTAAGAAAAATCCATATGTAACTAATTCAGAGGAGAGATTTTTATATTAAATAATAGAAAAGCACCTCCTATAGTTATAAAATTAACCAGATTAATAAGAAGAACACCTCAAAATCATTCAAAAAGAAAAGAACTACAAGAACAACTGCGAAATCATTCCTCAGGGCACAAGGGTGAACAATCCTTAAACTATTTTTATCGCTACTTACCTAAGAATGACGTGAATTTACTTCATGGAATTCGAATCCTCCATGATAACTACTATTTCCAGATGGATACTCTAGTCATTACTCCCAATTTCATAACAATATTAGAAATAAAGAACTTGACGGGCCATCTATTTTTTGATGATAAATTTTCACAACTTATCAGAACATATGATGGAAAGAAAGAAGCCTTCTCTAATCCAATTGAACAGGTTAAACGGCAAAGTTATCACTTAAATGAAATTCTTGTTCAACAAAAATACTCTTCTCCTATCCCCATTGAATCACTTGTAGTCATGACCAACCCAAAAGTGATCATTGAAGCTTCTCCTTCATATAAAGAAGCTTATGAAAAAGTAATTAAAAGTCCCAGTCTACAACAAAAATTCCATGAATTCTTACAAAAGAACCAGCAAACTGTCCTAACACATAAACAAATTAAAAAACTAACGAAATACCTTTCCAAAGTAAGTTCATCTTATAATCCAGATGTTTGTGAACTATTTGAGATTAATAAAAGTGATTTAATAACCGGTGTTCTATGTCCATCATGTGATCAATCGATTATGACATATGTATGGGGAACCTGGCATTGTCACTCTTGCAATACCTCTTCAAAAATTGCTCATATTGAAGCTTTACAAGACTACGCATACTTAATTTCTACTAAAATATCCAATCGTGAGGCCATGCGATACTTACATTTAAATTCGAGCTATCAAGCTAACCATCTATTTCGGTCTCTGAAGCTGCCTATTTCAGGTTCAACAAAGTCCCGTAAATACCACCTAGAACCACTTCTCTAAATAAACACATAAAAAAGAAGCTTGGCCAATGCCAAGCCTCCTCTATCACCCATTAGGCTAGCTCTTCATTCGTGGGTCGAGTGCATCACGCAAGCCGTCACCCATCAGGTTAAATCCGAGTACCGTTAGCATAATCGCCAATCCTGGGAACAATACCGTCCATGGTGCTTGAATAATAAAGTCTTTTGAATCAGCAAGCATTTTCCCCCACTCAGGAGTTGGCGGCTGAGCACCCATCCCTAAGAATCCAAGAGCTGCCGCTTCAATGATTGCTGCTGCGATCGCTAATGTACCTTGAACGATAATTGGAGCCAAACTGTTCGGTAAGATGTGATGGATTAGGATCCTGAAGTCACTCATACCAATAGCTCGTGCTGCAGTTATATATTCTTCTTCTTTTACACTAAGTACCCTAGAGCGCAATAATCTTCCAAACGTAGGAATATTAATGATCGCAATCGCGATCAACGCGTTTTTCAATGATGGTCCAAGTACGGATACTACTGCGATTGCAAGCAGTATACTCGGAAACGCAAGCAAAATATCAAAAATACGGGATATGATGCCATCGATCCATCTTCCATAATAACCTGCAACTATACCGAGCAAAGAACCAATGATAACGGACCCGGCTACCGAGAAGAAACCTACCCATAGAGAAATCCGTGCGCCGTAGATGATTCTACTTAAAATATCCCGTCCAAATTCATCGGTTCCAAACCAGTGTTCTGCAGAAGGTGAAATATGTTTATCTGCTAAATTTCCGTCCCTAAAATGATAGGGAGCTAGTAAATCAGCAAATATAGCTAGCAATATAAAAAAGGAAACGATTGATAGACCAACAAGAGCGATCTTATTTTTCTTAAAATTCCTCCAAGCTTCTTTCCAAGGAGAAATAGCTTTGTCTTCAACTGGTGCTGGCACATGTTGCGGAACTAATGGAGGTGTTGATTTAGCTAGTTGTTCTGACATGCTCTTATTCCTCCTTATTTAAATTTAATTCTCGGATCGATAGCTGCATACAGCAGATCTACGAGTAGATTAATTAATACAAAAATGGTAGCTACCACAAGGATTCCTGATTGAATTACAGGATAATCCCGGAAAGAAATTGCGTCATAAATATACGTTCCAATTCCAGGCCATCCGAAGATCGTTTCAGTTAAGATTGCTCCTCCTAATAGAAGGCCCGTTTGCAAACCGATTACCGTTACGACTGGAATCATTGCGTTCTTCAAAGAGTGCTTGTACACAACCCAGAACATCTTCATTCCTTTTGCACGAGCTGTACGAATATAATCTGAACGCATGACCTCAAGCATGCTTGAACGTGTCATCCTTGCGATGATTGCCATCGGGATAGTACCGAGTGCAACACCTGGCAAAATGAGATGGCGAATAACTTCAGTAAATTGGTCAAACCTACCTTGAATTAGCGTATCTATTAGATATAAGTGCGTAATTGGGTCAACTGGAACACGAATATTGTCACGTCCTGTAGTAGGCAGCAAATCTAATTGAATTGAGAAAACATACTGCTCCATCAATCCAAGCCAGAAAATAGGCATCGACACCCCTATTAATGCTAGCACCATGGCTGAATAATCAAACCAGGAGTTTTGAAACCATGCAGAAATGATTCCTGCATTTACTCCAACTACAATTGCAATAATCATCGCAATAAAAGCTAATTCCATTGTTGCTGCTAGATACGGCCAAATTTCCTCTGAGATCGGAACATTGGTTTTTAAGGAGACACCTAGATCTCCAGAAAATAGACCTTTAATATATGCAAAAAATTGTGTGTACCAGGGCTGGTCCAAACCAAGTCGTCTTGTTAATCCCTCAATGGCTTCTTGTGTCGCCTGTTGCCCTAATATAAGCTGTGCTGGATTCCCCGGTATAGCACGAATCATCATAAAAACTATAAATGTCATCCCTAATAGTACCGGGACAAGTGTTGCTAACCGTCTGATTGTATAGGCAAACATATGGTCACCTCTCTCTGGAGTGATTGCGAGTTAACTAGTTTTTCATTGTGCAAAAAAAAGGGGAGCAGGATGATCTGCTCCATACTCCCCGCCATACCTTATTCGAAAGATGTATCCGCAAAAGATTGTGAACCTGTAGGATGCGGAACAAATCCTTTAATTTTGCTAGCACCCGCTAATTGCGGCTTAGAGTGAACAAGCGGTACCCATGGAGCATCTTCATGAATAATCTCCTGTGCTTTTTTGTAAAGCTCAGCACGCGCATCTTCATCTGGAGTTGATTGAGCTTCTAGCAATAACTTATGAACTTCTTCGTTCGTGTAACGAGAATAGTTGTTAGACCCGATATTGTCTTTATCAAGTAATGTGTAAAGGAAATTATCAGCATCTCCGTTATCACCAGTCCAACCTAGCATGAATACTGGTGCCTCACCATTACGTGTCTTTTCAAGGTACGTACCCCACTCAAACGTTACAATATTAGCTTCAATGCCAACTTTTGCAAGGTTCGCTTGGATTGCTTCAGCTACTTTTTGTCCGTTTGGCATATATGGACGTGCTACAGGCATTGCCCAAAGATCCATCTTGAAGCCATCCGGCACACCAGCTTTTGCTAAAAGTTCTTTAGCTTTTGCTTCGTCATACTCACGGTCTTGAATGCTATCATTATAACCATTGATTGAAGGAGGCATTGGGTTTTTAGCCGGCTCTGCAGTTCCTTCGAAGAAGTTGTCAATAATCGCTTGCTTATCGATCAAATGGCTGATTGCCTGACGAACTTCTTTCTTGTCAAATGGAGCTTTTTCAACGTTAAATCCTAGGTAACCAACGTTCATAGAAGGACGCTCAAACAATTGAAGTTTGCCGTTATCTTGAACTTTTTTCATATCAGATGGGTTTAAACCATCCATCAAATCAATCTCACCTTTTGTTAAAGCATTCAAACGAGAAGAGTTATCTTTGATTACTTTAAATGTTACACCATCAAGCTTAGGAAGATCATTTACCCAATAGTCAGCGTTCTTCTCAAGAACGATCGTGTCATTTGGCTTCCAGCTCTTGAACTTGAATGGACCAGTACCAACTGGCTCTTTGCTAAGCTTGTCGCCATCTAAAGATTTAGGACTAGCGATCGCAAACGGGCTCATTGCAATGTTCTTTAAGAATGGTGCTTGTGGGCGCTTAAGCTTAAACACTACTTTATATTCGCCATCAGCTTTTATGCTTTCAATCACGTGACCTTCGTCACCTTCAAAACCACCAAACATAGATTTGTAGTAATAGAACTTCTCTTCGTCTTTACTCTTTGCCCAACGCTCAAAGTTCTTAATAACTGCATCAGCGTTGAACTTCTCGCCATCATGGAACTTAACGCCTTCTTGAAGCTCGAACGTATATGTCAAGCCATCTTCAGAAACATCCCATTTCTTTGCAAGACCTTCAACAATATCTGTGTTATCTTTTCCGTAGTTTACTAGCGGCTCATAAATTTGTTCTGTTACGATGAAAGATTCACCGTCTGTAACGACTGCCGGATCAAGTGCAACAGAGTCCCCGCCGCGTCCGTAGATCATTACATTGTTAGGATCAACTTTACCGTCGTCTCCACCCTTGCTGCTGTCTCCGCCTGATGATGAACACCCTGCCAACGCAAGAGATAAAGCTAGCATTAAAGCAAATAAAGTCCATAAACTTTTCTTCATCTTCTTTCCCCCAGTTCTCATTTTAGTAGTGCCTTTTTTTATATGTACGCGCTTGCCTTATTCGTATAAATGGCAAGCAGCGTAATGGCCTTCAGCAACTTCTTTTAATACAGGTTTAACTGACCCGCAATGCTCCATCGCTGCAGGACACCGTGTATGAAACGGGCAGCCAGCAGGCGGATTTGATGGACTCGGAACATCCCCTTGCAGGATGACACGGTCCTTTCGATGCTCAACATCAGGAATTGGAACAGCTGACAGTAAAGCTTGTGTATATGGATGTTTTGGATCATCGTACAGCTTTTCACTATCAGCAAGCTCTACAATATGACCCAAATACATAACTCCCACTCGGTCACTGATATGGCGTACGACACCAAGATCATGTGCGATAAACAGATACGTAAGATCGAATTCTTTCTGCAGATCTTGTAAAAGGTTCAGCACTTGAGATTGTATGGAAACATCTAGAGCTGATACAGGTTCATCCGCGATAATAAGTTTCGGATTCACCGCAAGTGCACGTGCAATTCCGATACGCTGTCTTTGTCCCCCAGAAAACTGGTGAGGATATCGCTTCGCGTGCCAACTTGAGAGTCCTACTACTTCAAGCAGTTCTTTTACTCGTCTTTTTCGTTCAGCTTTATCTTTTACACCATGAACGATTAAAGGCTCTTCTAAAATCTTCTCAACCGTATGACGCGGGTTAAGCGATGCGAATGGGTCCTGAAACACCATCTGCATCTCACGGCGTTTCTTCCTCATTTCACTTGTAGATAATTTCGTAATATCTTCGCCCTCGAAGTAGATCTTTCCTTCTGTAGGTTCTAAAAGTCTTAACAGCATCCTTCCAGTAGTGGACTTGCCGCATCCGCTTTCTCCTACAAGGCCTAGTGTCTCTCCTTTTTTTATGTGAAAAGAGATTCCATCTACCGCCTTTACTTGACCGACTGTTTTGCTCAATATTCCGCCTTTGATCGGAAAGTGCATCTTTAAATTTTCTACTTTAACTAATAGCTGTGTCTGACTCATGCAGGTTCACTCCTTTCCCATCCTCGTAAAGCCAGCATCTTACTTGATGACTGCCTTCTTGAGTATTTAGTTGAGGAGTTTCGGCAATACACCGTGTTCCGGCATGTTCACAACGCGGTGCAAAAGAACATCCTGTTGTAATCGAGCCTGGTTTCGGTACGTTTCCAGGTATGGAATATAATCTTCCTACCTTCTCTCTCATGTCTGGTACTGATTTAATCAATCCAACCGTGTATGGATGCTTCGGATTTTGGAAGATGGTTTTAACCTCTCCCTCTTCTACTACTTTTCCGGCATACATAACCACGACACGTTCACACATTTCAGCAACAACCCCCAAATCATGAGTAATCATCATGATTGCGGTGTCAGTTTCTTTGTTTAATCGTTTCATCAGATCTAAAATTTGAGCTTGAATCGTAACATCCAGAGCGGTAGTAGGCTCGTCCGCTATTAGAAGTTTTGGGTCGCAGATCATGGCCATCGCAATCATGACACGCTGACGCATACCTCCTGATAACTGATGCGGATATTCTCTTACAAGCTCTTCTGCCCGTGGAAGTCCGACTAGCTTAAGCATTTCAATGGCTTTACCCATCGCTTCTTTTTTTGACCATTTTCTATGTATGCGCAGTGATTCAATAAGCTGGTCTCCGATTGTTATAACCGGATTCAGACTTGTCATCGGCTCCTGAAATATCATTCCAATCTCATTGCCTCTTATTTGCCGCATTCTTTTTTCTGGTGCAGAAGCAAGATTTTCACCTTTAAAGAGAATTTCTCCTTCGATCTTCCCAGGCGGGGTAGGTACTAGTCCCATTACAGATAGTGACGTAACACTTTTTCCACAGCCGGACTCCCCCACAATACCTAGTACTTCACCAGGATTGACGTGGAAATCGACACCGTCAACGGCTGGAATTGCTCCATCATCTGTAAGGAAAGAAGTTCTTAAGTTCTTAACTTCTAAAACAGGATTTCCCATGAGATCTCACTCCTTTCTCTAAGCTGTCAAATTTCCTAGAATATTACTTCTCTGTTGAGAATTATGACACTACTCTGACATTTTGACAATATTTAATTTTCAGAATGTTCGACAAATACATCTTCTGTTGTAGGTCTTTTGCATCACTTTCACTCAAAGGATGTTTATGGGTGAAATGGTCGTAGCCAATAAAAAAAGAGAGTTTTTCTCTTTTCTTGGCACTTGTTTTTTTTGTTATTGAAATTTGTTGATTCCTCTTCCAGGTGCTCGCTTTCCGCGGGGCAGGCGGTGAGCCACATTTGTACGTTTCACTTTTAAGTTTTTACACATCCGCGCAGGTGCCCTTACTTTACGCGCAGTTGAATGAGATTTACGCTCAGCCCAGCTTCATTTGCGCGCACAAACCAACCATTTACGCGCACATTATGGCGATTTTCACGCATCACCAAACAATATAGGCATTTTTCGATATCGAATGGAATTCTATGCAATGCTGTATGGCTAAATCTTAGGTGTAGTGCGAAATTTAGGATGTTTGCTTTAAGATTTTGCTATAATTTTCGCTCTCAAGGATCATTTTTAAACAAATAAAAAAAGACCGGCATCTGCCGACCTTTTCTGCTTTATTTATACCAGTTGTTGTACAGTAAACAAATCGTAGTACGGTCCTTGTTTTTCCATCAATTCTTTATGTTTTCCGATCTCAACAATTCTGCCGTGATCGATAACGATAATGCGATCAGCGTGAGTAATAGTAGAAAGGCGATGCGCCACAATGAAAGTCGTCCGATCCTTTGCAAGTTTTTCTAAAGCTTCTTGAATCAGATGTTCACTTTCAAGATCCAATGCAGATGTCGCTTCGTCTAAAATTAGAATGGGCGGATTTTTTAAGAAGACACGTGATATCGCAACGCGCTGTTTCTGACCTCCAGAAAGCTTAACTCCACGCTCTCCAATTTTTGTGTCATAGCCTTCAGGCAGACTCATTATGAATTCATGTGCATTTGCCGCTTTGGCAGCTGCAATCATCTGTTCATCTGAGGCCTCTGGATTCCCCATAAGAATATTTGCTCGAACTGATTCACTAAAAAGAATATTATCTTGAAGTACCATACCTATATTATCTCTTAGCGTTCGAACCTGATAGTCGCGAATATCCGTTCCATCGAGCTTAATACTTCCTTCCGTAACATCATAAAAACGCGGAATCAAACTGATCAACGAAGACTTACCGCCTCCGCTCATGCCAACTAAAGCGATTGTCTCACCTGGCGTTACTGATAAGGAAACATTATGTAACACATCTGCTTCTTCCTCATTGTAGGTGAATGAAACATCTTCAAATTCTAACGCACCTTTTACCGACTTTAACGGTTTCGCATTTGGTGAGTCCTCAATATCATACGACTCATCTAAAAACTCGAACATCCTGTCCATAGAAGCGATCGATTGTGTAAGTGTCGTAGATGAGTTGACGAGCCGTCTAAGCGGATTGTACAACCTGTCCATATAGGCAACGAACGCAACCAGAGCCCCTATAGTAATATTTCCTTGTATTCCTTGGTACGCCGCAAATCCAATAACAAGCAGCGGAGCAATATCGGTTACAGTGTTTACAACTGAAAACGTTTTTGCGTTCCATTTCGTATGATCCATCGCTCGATTTAAAAAATTTCGGTTTCGCTTATCAAACTGAACCTGCTCATGATCTTCAAGTGCAAAACTTCGAATAACAGACATTCCTTGAACACGCTCATGCAGGTGACCTTGCACTTCAGCAAGTGCCTGGGAACGATCCTTTGTTAATTGACGAAGACGTGCATAGAAAAACTTTACTGAAAACGCATAGACCGGCAGCATGGATAATGCCACGATCGTCAGCCAAAAATCCATAGAAAACATGATTGCTACCGCGATAATTATGGTAGCCATATCCAGCCAAATATTCATAAGACCCGTAATGACAAATGTCTTTGTTTGCTCTACATCATGAATCACTCTTGAGATAATTTCACCAGATTTGTTGTTAGAGTAAAAACGCAGGCTTAAGCGCTGAATGTGATCGAACATCTTGTCTCGAATGTCATATAAAACCTTTGTACCAACCCATTGCGCATAGTATTGTCTCCAATATTCAATAGGAGGCCGCATCACAACGAATATGAGTGCTGCTCCTCCCATCAGCCAGTACAGTTTGTTTAGCTTT
Source organism: Fictibacillus sp. UD (assembly GCF_043558025.1). Taxonomy (NCBI): domain Bacteria; kingdom Bacillati; phylum Bacillota; class Bacilli; order Caryophanales; family Fictibacillaceae; genus Fictibacillus; species Fictibacillus sp. UD. The sequence goes on along the minus strand of NZ_JARUHH010000005.1, from coordinate 263,155 downwards.
TCATCCATGGGTATTGATACCTGGATGATATCATCTACCACGTATTTTAAAATAAGCGGTGTTAATAAAGGAATACCAAACTTAGCGAGCCCAATTAAGATGGTCCAGAAAATTTGCCATTTGTAAGGTTTTACAAAAATTAAATAACGTTTAATACTATCCATTTCATCACACCATTCTTTCCATCATAAAAAGAAAACTTGGCAGAGCGCCAAGTTAACCTTATTTAAAAAAAGGATAACCTGCTGACTCTTCAACAGGTTTTCCTTTTTATCGGAATTCTAAATATCTTTCATACCATTGTTCAACAAATCCTGGTTCAAATGGGCCCTTTTTTTGGGTAACCATCAAGATTAATTCTTGAAGATTTTTTTTAATGATTGTATCAAGCTGACTCGGATACCTCATCATTCTTTTGTGAAGTTCATACTCGTCCTCATCTAATAAGATATAAGTCCCATCTGGAAAAACTTTAATATCAAGATCATAATCAATATATTTTAATGCTTCCTTGTCCCACATAAATGGGGATCCCAAGTTGCAGTAATAATAGATACCGTCTTCTCTAATCATACCGATCACATTAAACCATTGCTTCGCATTAAAGTAGCAAATTGCAGGTTCTCTCGTCCGCCACTGACGTCCGTCAGATTCAGTAACAAGGATCCGGTCGTTACCGCATATCACCTGACTAGGAGTACCTTTTAGTATAACAGTATCTTCCCAATTCCGATGTAGATAGCCGTTATGTTTGTAGCTTTGAATATTGATTATACTTCCGGTTGCAGGAAAACTCATCTCTCTCTCCTTTCTGCCCGAGTTCCGGAAGCTAATGTTACCTATTGAGTTGTTAAATCTCCTTTCTTTATAACCATTTGTCGGTAATTCACCAGCTTCATTCATAAACCTCGTTCTTCAATTTTTTTCACGTTTTTATTCCCGATCATTACTTTCTTTCAAAACACACGCTTTTTTTTCTCTTCTTTATTATATCGTTTTAAGAATAGTTTGGAAATGTACTTGTCCCTGTTTTTAAAAAAATAAGCGCCTTTTTTCAGATAATTCACTCGTCACTAGTATTCCCATAGGTTATGTATAGAAAACGTATGTAATAAAATGTGGAAAAAAATGATGGGGCTGGATGAAAATGATGAAAAACCAAAAAATGCTCCCTAGTGACTAGGGAGCATTCCTGGATAGAGGTTATTTTTGTTGTTGGTTCTTACCTTGTTGAGACTGTTGGTTTTGCTGACGAACGTGTTGTGCGTCAGTTTCACTAGCATACTCAGTCCCGTAAGATTGACCAGCTTGTTGTTGAGCGTTTTGTTGCTTTTGACGAGCTTGTTGTTGCTGTTGTTGTTTTTGTTGTTGTTGTTTGTCCATGTTTTTCACCTCCACGAAATATAATTTACCCGGGCTAATCAAATTTTATAAGTGATTTTTTTATTATATATTTCCAGTATTAAAACCTATAAATATGGGGGATAAATGAATGATTACACTATTTTAAGGAGGGACAGCACGATGTATGTAGGAAGAGATATGACCGAACTAAGTATGACTGGCAAGAACGACTGGAAAGATGAAGAACTCGCGTATTTCCACCACTCCTTGCAGCAGATGGCTCCTTATTTAAACGAGGAAGGAACAAGCATGCACAGAGAGATCATCAAGGAAATAGAAGCTCGTGGGGGATTGAAGCGTAACGAAGCTGATTGGACGCATGGTAGTGAGGTTAAGTACGACTGATCTTGAATACTGAGAGCGCCAGGTTATTGTTGTTGGGTTGTCGTTCATAAACCTTGGGAATCGCTCGTAAACCTTGGGAATCGCTCGTAAACCTTGGGAATCGCTCGTAAACCTTGGGAATCGCTCGTCCAGCGTGCATAATATGCCGATGGACGAGCACAAAACTTCCCGAGCGAGCATAAAAGCAAGCCCCAGCGCATCGCTGGGGCTTGCTTTCTTTCATATGCATTAAAAATTGCTATAAGACTGGCCGCCATCCACGTTCAACGTGCTCCCAACGACCCAGGATGCCTTCTTAGATGCCAAAAACACAACTACATTGGCCACTTCTTCAACTGTTCCGAATCGTCCAGCGGAAATATGCTCTTCCACAAACGAATTGATCTTATCTGGATCCTGTTCCAATCTTTTTTTCCAGTTTCCTGTTTCATGCAAAATAGATCCTGGAGCTACGCCATTCACACGTATGCCCTTCTTAATCATCTCGTCACCAAATGATTTCGTAAAAGAAATCATGGCTGCCTTACTCGCATTGTACGTAGGTTTGCCGCCAGACTCCCGTCCAAAAATAGACGAAATGTTAATAATAGCTCCACCGTCTGAATTCCCGCTCATTATCGCTGCGGCTTTTTTGCTCAAATCTACAGCCGATAAAAAATTCAAGTGCATAGCTTCTTCAAACTGTTCCATGCTCGTTTCCATAACTGAAGATCCATTGCTTCCGCCTGCATTATTAACTAAAATGTCGATCGTGCCAAACTTACCTAAAAACTCATTTATCACTCGCTCACGATCCCCAGCGTTCGTCACGTCACCTTGAAAAATCTCGATACCCTCTTTTTGCGCGGCTTCCAAATCTGCCAAGTTACGCCCAACGATCCCTACTTTTGCTCCTTCACTCAAAAAAGCATAAGCAATTCCTTGTCCGATTCCTTTTGAACCGCCTGTAACTATTACCGTTTTTCCTTCAAGTTCTAAATTCATACAATTAACGCCTCCTTTATGAGCCGAATAATTTTTTGGTGAGAGACAGGGAACGGGTACGCATCCAGCTCGTCCACACTGACCCATTTCCAATCAGCAGGCAGAGTTCTGTCTTCTTCCCTACACTTAACCTTCCCTTGCCAAATTTGAATTTCCCACTTCAGATGTGAAAAAACATGCTCAATGTAGCCTGCTTTTTCTTCTGCTGTCACTTCATAATTTAACTGTTCTTCCACATAGCTTTCCAAAGCAGAAATCTCTGCTTTTTTGTTTTCACCAACATACTCTGTATTCGGAAATTCCCACATGTTGGCGAGAAGCCCTTCAGCCGGTCTCTTATGAATCAACAAACGGCCGTCGTCATTCACCAACACACCAGCTATCATCTTCGCTTTTCTTACTTTTGTTTTTCCTAGCTTAACCGGAAGTTCTCTTTGTCTTCCGCTCTCGAAGCCTCGGCACAATTCTCTCATCGGACACAGCAAACATGCTGGAGATTTTGGAGTGCAAACTATAGCGCCAAGCTCCATTAAACCTTGGTTAAAAGAAGAAGGGTCTTCGTGTGATATCAACTCTCTTACTGCTTTTTCGAAAGTCACACGGGTTTTTGGTTTGCTGATATCTTCTTCAATGAGCAAAATTCGTGATAAAACACGCATAACATTTCCGTCAACAGCAGGTTCTGGCACACCATACGCTATGCTTAAAACCGCTCCTGCTGTATAAGGGCCGACTCCCTTTAATCCGGCGATCTCTTTAGGTGTATTCGGTACTTTTCCACCATAACTTTCGCATACTTCTTTTACGGCGGTTTGTAAGTTTCGAACTCGGGAATAATAACCTAGACCCTCCCACGCTTTCAAAACTTTTTCTTCGTCTGCATAAGCAAGGTCTTGAAGGGTTGGGAACAATTCAGTGAATCGCTCGAAGTAAGGAATTACCGTATCTACTCTTGTTTGCTGCAGCATGATCTCCGAAACCCAGACACGGTACGGATCCTGATTTTCTCTCCAAGGCAAAGATCTCTTGTTATCGTTGTACCATGTTAATAAATGATCTTGAAATTGTTTCACATATGAAGCATCGAGGGAAAATAAACTATTACTTGTTGTATTCAATTTATAAATCTTCCTTTGTGTTCAGCTTTTCAAACGCCCAGCAATGGATTTTCTCTACTCCACCTGTCACACATTCGTTTAGTTTTGAAAAAACAGGATGCTCTAGGGCCGTTCGATTTTTCTTAATGGTATCATACGTGGTTCGATTCTTGACTTGGAAACATTCAACATACAGTGAAGGTTGGTCTGCCGCCCTATACCACTGAATATTTGAAGCACCACACACCTTAAGCTCCTTTATCACAAAAGGCATTTGCGTCTCATAAAATTGAATGGAATCCGGACTTACTTTATACTCCATAAAAACAGTTAACATTTTATTTCACTCCATTCCTACATAGGAGGTGATCGCCTTGGATACAGGCACACATATTGTAATGGGGCTGGGATTAGGCGGATTGGCAATGCTCGACCCTGCAATTGCAAATGATCCAGCGACATCCCAAGCCATTCTTGCCGGGACACTAATTGGCTCTCAAGCTCCAGACTTTGACACGGTATTAAAATTAAAAAATAATGCGGTTTATATCCGCAACCATAGAGGTCTTACACACTCACTGCCTGCGCTCGTTATCTGGCCTCTTCTGCTGTTTGGCGGAATCTCTCTATTTGTCCCAGAAGCAGATAACGGAAAGCTTTTATTATGGACAGCAATTGCTGTTTTCCTGCATGTGTTTGTCGATATATTCAATGCTTACGGCACTCAAGCGTTGTATCCTGTTTCAAAGAAATGGATTGCTCTCGGTGTGATCAGCATCTTTGATCCTTTTATCTTCTTCCTGCATATAGCCGGGCTGCTGCTCTGGTATATTGGAGTTAATCCTGGCTACACGTTTCTTACCGTTTACGTGATACTCGTTTTTTACTACATGATACGAATCATTGCCAGACAGCGCGTAAACACGATCGTTCTTAAAAAAATTCCAGAAGCAAAAGAAATTTACGCCAGTCCGACCATTCGATGGGGACAATATCATCTGGCCATCAAATCCAAGCACGAATTTTTTGTAGCTGGTCTAAAAAACGGAAAAATTACCGTTTGGGATACATTTGACCGTCTGCCCGTTCCAAAATCAAAACTGATTGACGCGGCTAAAAAAGATAAAAACATATCTGCTTTTCTTTCCTTTTCTCCTGTACACAGATGGGAAGTCGAAAAGAACGATCATGGTCATTTGGTTCAGTTTATAGACTTACGATATAGAAGCAAAGGTCATTATCCTTTTGTCGCAATGGTTCAACTGGATGAGAACCTAAACATCATTACTTCTTTTACAGGTTGGGTGTATTCTGAGGACCGCCTAAAAAAGAAGATGGAGTTTTCTCCGCTCGACCTAATTAACAACAACGAATAAGGAAAGAGACGGGCTTAATGAATAGGCCCGTCTTTTTTAATGAATCGCTGAAATTTTGGATTGCTGGAAAAATACTCATGCAGTTTATGTCCATAGGAAGTAATAAGTTGTGTTACCATTTTCTCGGTTACCTCTTGCCCTTCATACTCCCATCCCGCTTTTGCACGTGTGGACTCAAAATCTTCCCATAAACCTTCCACCCATTCCCTTGCTTCCTGATAACTAAGGGTAGGGTTCATTTTTTGCAGTTGTTTAGCCAATCTGTCAAAACGCTCTTCCATTATTCTCCCTCCTTATCCAATTTTTAAAGAAAGCCCCGTCACATAAAGGGTTCTGTCACGTTTCATACTAGTTGAGAACCGATATAAAGGAGGTAATACACATGCGAAACAAATCGAAAAACTTCCCTAATCGGATCTCCTTCTCAGGTGAGCCGAGATCAAAAGAAGAGTTCTCTTCTAAACGGCCAGATGGATCCATTCGTGACCATCCACAGGAGCGAATGTTTTTATCCAATCAACACCGAGATGATCAGTAACTCTTGCGGTTATGAATTTCATTCTGGGGGGTGAATCAGTTGAACAAGAAAGACTACTTCTCATCAACGCGATTTAACGGTAAGTATTCTGACCCCTTTCACTCACCGCGTGCCAACTCGAAGCATGCGTATAATCAAGTGAATGGGGAGACCCAGCAAGCATTAAATAACTATGTGCTTGAAATTCAAACACGTAAGCGTTCATAGTGGCGAATAAAGAAGCGGTCTTGATATCGCTTCTTTATTTATGTTTTTTAGTACACTGATGTTGTGGCCTTTAATTTACAAATACACCTACACAGACTGTTGAAAGCAAGCATCCTGTAACAGAAATCAGGATTCCTCTTTGCAAGTTGATTGGAGCGTAAGGATGCGAGACTCCTGCGGGACAAGCGGTCAGGTGAGACCCTTAACGGCGCAAAGCGGCAAGGGGCTCACCGTCTGCCCCGCGGAAAGCGAGCATCCTGGAGCGGAAATCAACTGCTTTCTAAAGCAATATGGCACATTTAAGCCTCAAGTACCGAAATTGGCAATGCTTCAAGTATACTCTGTTTATTTTTGTAGCCCCAGGCAAAAATACCATTAAGATACAATACAGAAAAGGTTGAGCCTGGGTCTCCCTGAATGCTGTATTCTTTTCCGCTTTCGATTGATGAAGGATCCATCAGATAGCATTTTGCCATCGCGATCTTGCGTTCATGAACAGCGTATTCACTTACCATGCCCATTTGTTCTGCTTTTTGTGCTTTTGCACGAAGCGAAGCAATCTCGGCTTTAATTTCAGCTTCTGTCATCTCACTGAACCTTTTTTCCATTTGAATACTTCCTTTCTTTTCTGTACCCTATAAATGCTTGAGATTTAACTACATAGGAGTGATAATTTTGAACAAAACTGTAATTATAACGGGCGGCGGTTCAGGTCTCGGTCTTGCTTTAGCCTATCAATATTATAAAGACTTCAACGTGTGTCTGATCGGCCGCACAGAAACAAAATTAAAACAAGCTGTACAGACCTTTTCAACTAGCAGCGAAAACACCGTATCGTATAAAGTCTGTGATGTAACACATTATGAACAGGTGCAATCGGTGCTTCAATCCATTTTTGACAATGAAGACGTCCACTTATTAATCAACAACGCTGGTACGGGTATTTTTCAGCCTCTTAACGAATTATCTGAAAGCGACATCCGTCAAATGATGGAGACCAACGTGTATGGTACGATTTATCCAACAAAAGCGGCTTTTCCCCTTTTCAAAAAGCAGGGATATGGCAAGGTAATGAACATTATCTCTACAGCTGGCTTACGCGGTAAAGTAAACGAATCTGTTTATTGTGCGTCTAAGTTTGCTGTTAGAGGATTTACGGAGAGCCTTGTTAAAGAATGGGATGGCACCGGCATTTATCCAACCGCTGTCTATATGGGAGGAATGGATACTCCGTTTTGGGACGGTTCCGATCATATCAGTGACCGATCACGTTTAAAATCCCCTGAAAAAGTTGCACAACTAATTATTGAACAAGACGACAATCGAAGTGAGATCTTTATAGATCGTTAAGCTCGTCCCCGCTTAACAGCTCAGAAATAACATCAGAACCGAAGCCCTTGCTGTATAAAAAACGCTTCATGCGAGACTCGTACTCAAATCCGCTATACTTTTTATATTTAAGATGAGCTTTTCGAGCATGAGTGAGCAAGGCTTCTTTTTCATCTTCAGCAGATTGACTGATCTTAGCTTCTTGAAACGCCATTTCGATCACTTCCCACATGAATCCTTTTTGCTGAAGCTGCTGAGCAATTCTTTGTTTCTGTTCTTTTTCAGAACGCTTAGCTCTGCTTGAAAATTGCTTTTGGATAAACTTTATACTCGCTTCAAGCTGTTCATCAAAACTGAACTGATTCAGCGCCTCTTCCGTATGACTTTCACTGATTCCTTTTTTCTTAAGCTCTTGCCGAATCATACCCGGCCCTTTAAATGATGTATTCATGCGGCTTTTAACAAGAGCATTTGCAAAGGTCTTATCGTTTACAAAATCGTATTCAGAGAGTTTTTGCAGGACTCTCTTAATCGTCGGCTGTGGTACTTCTTTCTTTTCTAAAAATTCTTCAATCTCATGAGCGGTCCTCATTCGGAAAGATAAATAATGAAGAGCTTTGTTAAAGGCTTTTCGATATTGATCTTCCTCAATGATCTCTTCCCATTCTTTTTCATCGATCTGCATCCCTTTTTGAAGCTGAAACTTTATTAACACATCAGCGTCTACGCTAAATGCAAACTCTTCCTTAGTTCCTCTTTGTACAAAAATATTAAATCGTTCATCGTTTTTTTGCTGAGCAGAAATCCTTGTTATGACAACCATCTACCCACCTTCTTTCACACTCTAGTTTAACATAATTGCTTGTACAGTTTGAAAAAATACCCCTTTTAGAGACCGGTAAACAAGGGAATCGAATAAGAAAAGATAATTACTAATAAAGATAAAGTTGAGAGGAGTTTAATATGAAAAATATTTTGGTCTCTGGCGGCACAGGATTCATTGGAAAACATATCACTCAATTGATGCAAAGTACTTATAAAATCTTCATTCTTACTCGTAATCCAGAAAACAAACCGAAACAAAAGAATGTCATGTATATAGAGTGGCTGACTCCTCACAGCACGCCCGAAAAAGAACTTCCTAGAATCGATGCTGTTATCAACCTTGCTGGCGAATCCATCAATGGCAGATGGACAGATGAAAAGAAACAAGCTATTTTAAACAGCCGTTTAAAAGCAACAGAATCGCTATTGAATCTCGCTGAAAAATTACCAGAGCCTCCTTCTGTTTGGGTGAACGCATCTGCGATCGGATACTACGGAACATCTGAAACAGAAGTATTTACAGAAGACACCGAAGCTCATGGGACGGATTTTTTAGCTGAAGTGGTTAAAGCGTGGGAAACAAAAGCAAAAGGTGCAGAAAGTCTTGGCTGCAGAACAATATATACAAGATTCGGGCTCGTTTTAGGCAGGGATGGCGGAGTACTTCCACAGCTAAGTCTTCCCTATCGATTTTTTGCTGGAGGAACTGTTGGTTCAGGTGAGCAATGGGTATCGTGGGTTCATGTTGAAGATCTGGCAAACCTCATAAAATCAGCAATCGAAAACGAGCAATATTCAGGTCCCGTGAATGTGACTGCTCCACACCCTGTGACGATGAAAGAGTTTGGTCAAGTAACAGGTGACGTCATGCATCGCCCACATTGGCTTCCTGCTCCTTCGATTGCGTTTAAGCTTCTATTCGGTGAAATGAGCATGCTGATTTTAAAAGGGCAGCAGGTGCTTCCCGATAAAGCACTGAACAATGGTTTTCAATTTACTTATCCGCATCTAAAGGGGGCTTTACATGATTTGTTACAATGATAATAAAAATAATTTATCAGGTGACACATAATGAAAACATTAATCCAAAAAGCAAAAGTCTATCCTATTACGAGCAATGAATTGCAAAAAGGAGATGTTCTTGTAGAGAACGGCAAGATCCTAGCTGTGGAAAAGCATATAGAACCTACATCTGAAATGGATGTTATTTCAGCTGAAAACCTTCATCTTCTCCCCGGATTTATTGATGTCCATACTCACTTGGGACTTTATGATGAAGGTACTGGCTGGGCTGGTAATGATGCAAATGAAACCCATGAAGTGCTTACCCCTCATATCCGCGCCATTGATGGCTGTCATCCGTTAGATATTGCCTTTAAAGATGCTGTTCGTTTTGGAGTCACTACCGCGCATATTATGCCAGGAAGTGCTAATGTGATTGGTGGAACGACTTCTGTTATCAAAACGCATGGTAATGACATTCGAAAAATGATCATTAAAGAAACAGCCGGTCTGAAAATAGCGCTTGGAGAAAATCCAAAACGCATTCACAGCGGCCGTCATAATGATTCCATCACCCGCATGGGTATCATGGGTATGCTTCGTGAGGCTTTTTATCAAGCGAAAGACTCAGCATACCAAGATAATCTGCGTGTCGCACCGATCGCAGCTGCATTAAACCGTGAAATACCCGTTCGAATTCATGCGCACCGCTCTGACGATATTCTGTCTGCTATTCGTTTTGCGGAAGAATTCAACCTTGATTTTCGAATTGAACATTGTACAGAAGGCCATTTGATTGCTGATGCTTTCAAAGATTTAAACTTAAAAGTGAGTGTTGGACCAACTTTAACTCGAAAATCAAAAATCGAACTAAAAAACAAGACATGGGACACATATCGCATACTATCTGAAAATAATGTTGAAGTTTCGATTACGACCGATCATCCTTACGTTCCTATTCAATATCTAAATGTTTGTGCAGCCATTGCTGTACGCGAAGGTCTGAGTGAAAAGAAAGCACTTGAAGGGATTACGATCGCACCCGCAAGAAACCTTGGAATTGATGATCGTGTAGGAAGTATCGAGCCAGGAAAAGATGCTGATTTATCCCTCTGGACCGAGCATCCTTTCCACTTTTCTGCAAACCCTGTAATGACCATGATTGACGGAGAAATAATTTACAAAAAATCTACAAAATAACTATTTTCTTTTTTAAAAAAATGTCTTATGATACAAGAAGAGCAACATGCGGATTATCGAATCCGGGAAAATTTAAAAGTCGCTCTAATAGCTAAAGTAAAAATTATTTTTATAAATTAAATATTGAGCAAGGGAAGGCAATTGGTGCGCCACCAGCTTTGACTGGTCCTAGTGGGTTCGATTCCCACCCCGAATTAATTTTTATTCTTAATTCGAGGGTGGGGGATACTTCTGCCCTCTAGGAGGGATTAAATTGTTGAAAAAGCGTGATTTAACGGAGAGTCATGTTCTTTACAATTTAATGGTGCACCCAGAAGTCTTCCCTTTTGTACGCCAAAAAGCTGCTTCTTTTGAGGAGTTTATGTTCCTGACGAAGCAAACGCTAGAGGAAGAAGAACAAGGAAAGATTATCTCCAGAACGATATTGGATGAGTGGCAAAATCCAATCGGCACCATTAATCTATTCGATGTCCAAGATGGCTATGGCTTCCTTGGAACATGGATTGGTCAGCCTTACTTTGGAAAAGGTTATAATTCTATAGCAAAAGAAGCCTTCTTTTCTGAGTTGTTTTATGAGAAGGATATCCACACTGTTTTTATGCGTATTCGTAAAGTTAATGTCCGGTCACAAAAGGCAGCCGAGAAAATTCCTTACGTTACCCTTGCAAACGAAACAAGAAAAGACGTTTACGATCAGCTCAACCAAGGCCAAGATATTTACAACTTATATCAGATTGAAAAAGATAACTACCTCATGCATCAGCTTCGCACACAGACCCAGCCTCTTGAAATTGTTGAAGAACAGTTAAAGGAAGCTTAATACAGGTAACATGACGGCGTGCTCTGCACATACTAACACCACCTTCACTTTTTGAAGGTGGTGTTATTTTAATTAGGAGGTATGATCATGAAAAGCAGCAAACAAGAAGCAAAAGAGAGAAATAACGATTTAACCAAAACACAAGAAATCCTATACAAGGAAGAAATAAAATCTGCAGAATCAACTGCAGAACAAAAAGAAATGACGAACGAGGATTATTCGTAAAAAGGATGATAATTCCTTTAATAAAATCCTAAAAACTGCACATTCTATATGTGAGGACAAGTTCCTCACTAGCTTTTGTTTTACGTTTCAAACATCGTGATATCTTTAAGGAGGTATTTGTGTGGAAAAACGTAACCGAAAGTCCCCATCGCACAACAATGCTAAAGCTTCTCAAGCCAAAGGACTTGACGTCGAGTACTCAAGTGAATTGGCAGATCAAAACGATCTTGAAGCACAAGCACGTGCACAAGCCGCTGACCGACGCCAAAAAAACGGCCGTCGCTAAGTGCGAAAAGACCTGCTGGGATAGCAGGTCTTTTTTTAATATAGAAATCTTATACATTTTTTCTGTTGTGGATAAAGTTATACACAGGTTTGTGGATATTGTGAATAATTGCTTAGTATGATGAAACATTATTGTGCAAATATGTGCAAATCATATAAGTTATACACATTTTCTGTGGAAAAGCATGTGGATAGTGTGTATATTTCTGAATTTTTAAAGCTTTAAATTTATTATTTAATTTCGAGTGTTTTAATAATTTTCGCAGGGTTTCCCCCAACTACTACATTGGAAGGAACATTTTTAGTTACAACCGCTCCAGATGCAACGACTACGTTATCCCCAATCTTCACTCCTGGATTGATAATCGCACCTCCACCAAGCCAAACATTATTGCCTATTTCCACAGGCTTGCCGAATTCAGCGCCTGAATTTCGTTCAACTGGATCTAATGGATGAGTAGCCGTATAAATATGAACGCCTGGTGCGAGCATACAATTATCCCCAAACCTTACTTCGCAAACATCTAGAATGGTGCAGTCAAAGTTAGCAAAGAAGTTTTCACCAGCATGTATGTTATAGCCATAATCGCATCTGAAGTTTGGTTCGATTCCTATATTCTTACCTGTTGAACCGAAAAGCTCTTTTATTAGTTCACTTCGCTTATCCAATTCTTCTTCTGTGGTCATATTGTATTCTCTAGTAAGTCTCCTTGCACGAGTACGCTCATCCATAAGCTGCTGATCGTCTGGCCGGTACATCTCGCCATTTAACATCTTTTCTTTTTCAGTTTTCACGAAGTACTCTCCTCTCAAGTTGTATACTAGAATGTTGTTTAAAAATGATGTTTTTGTTAATTTTGTTCATATTCTTCCTCGATAAGTTGATTGGAGTGCAAGGTGCGAGACTCCTGGTGGCTCACCGGACGCCCCCCGGAAAGCGAGCAACCTGTAACGGAAATCAACACTTTCAAGAGCAACAACGGTTTACTTAAATCTACATACTTTATTTACGTACTAATGTACAAACCGCCTCTACTTGAGCAGTTTGCGGAAACATATCCACAGGTGTGATTTGTTCAACTTCAAATCCGTTACTTATCAACATGTGGACATCTTTTGCTAGAGTTGATGGATTACATGAAACGTAAACCATTCTTTTCGGTTTAATTTTTATTACGGTTTCCAAGAATGCAGGATCACACCCGGTTCTTGGAGGATCTACCACTACAACATCAGGCTGCCAACCCTCTCTTAACCATTTTGGCAGCAGTTTCTCAGCTTTTCCGGCCTCATAATGTGCATTTGTTATATGATGCTTCTCTGCATTTTCTTTTGCATTCAAGATGGATTCTTTTATAATGTCCATCCCTCTAACCTCTTTTGCTTCGTTTGCAAGCCACATACTGATTGTTCCTGAACCGCAATAGGCATCAACGACTCTTTCTTCTCCCGTAAGTTTCGCTTGTTTTTTCACTTCATCATACAGCTTAACGGTTTGCTCTGGATTTAATTGAAAAAAGGCACGTGCAGAAAGTTCAAAACTCATATCACCTAAGTGTTCTGTAATTGTTTCCTTACCATAGATCGCTTCTGTCAGTTCTCCAAAGATGAGCGATGTTTTTTCTTCATTAACATTCTGAACAAAGGATGTAACTTGAGGAAGTCTTTTCTTAATCTCAGAAACAAAAAGGTCTTTTTTCGGAAGTTCATTTGTTGCCGTTACGATGACTAGCTGAATCTCATCAGTACGAAAAGCGGTTCTCACAACAATCGTACGAATGCTTCCTGTTCGTTTTCTTTCGTCATATACAGATAGGTTTAGATCACGAATAATTTGTTTCACTTTGTTTGTCACGATATTCGTATCTTCATGCTGTACGAGACAATGATCTATGTTAATCAACTTGTGTGAATTGCTGCTGTACAGTCCGGCAATAACGGTATCATCGATTTTAGCTACTTGGAATTGAGACTTATTTCGATAGGACCAAGGCTCGTCCATTCCAATTGTTTTACTTACATTCAGCTTATCTTTCGAAATCTTCGTGTATCTTTCGAAAGCTTGTACAACTATATCTCGTTTTTCTTTAAGCTGTGTTGAGTAGGTCATATGCTGAATCTGACATCCACCGCACGTTTCATAGATCGGACATGGTGGTGTTACTCTGTTCTTGGATTTTTTAAATACTTTTTTAATTTTTCCTTCTGCTCGATTAGGAAAAACTTTTGTAATGATAACAGAAATCTCTTCACCCGGAATCCCACCTGGCACAAAGACAACCTGCCTATTATAGAATCCAATCCCCTCACCATTAATACCCATACGTTTAATGGAAATGGGTACTGTCTGACCAACTTTCATTATAGGACTTTCTTTCTTCGTATTTTTCATATCTTTATCACTCGTTTCTTAGCTAAAGTGGCTTTTCTTATTGTAGACGAAACCGCTCGCTTCTACCAACTTCAATTCAATCAAAAAACACAGTTTTTATTTTTAGAAAAATCAAAAATAAATCTAAAGTCAGATTGAAACATTGTTATTACCTTGTATAATGAAAAGAACGAAAGCGCTTTCGTTCTTTTTCGAAACCGCTTTCGATATATTTTTAAGTATGATTTCAATTTAATAAGGAGGATGAATATTCTTTGAAGAAAACTTGTGCATTAATATTGAGTGCTTTATTAGTTATACCTACCGGTGTTTCTGCCACTCCGAAAGAAGGTGCTGATTCTGTGAAAAATAAAATGCAGCACAAACCAAAGTGGTCCCTCACCTGGTCAGATGAATTCAACAAACCTGGGATTGACCGTAGTAAATGGACGTATGACATTGGAAATTGGCTCAAGGATGAAGAAGGTAATAATGTCGCTCCTGGCTGGGGAAATGAAGAAAAACAATATTATACGAATTCCAAAGACAACTCTTTTATTAAAGACGGTAAATTAATTATTCGTGCTCAAAAAGAAACGATTACTGATGATACAGGAACATATGATTATACTTCTGCCAAATTGAAGACAAAAGGGTTATTTAGCCAAACTTATGGAAGATACGAACTTCGTGCTAAATTACCTACTGGGAAAGGATATTGGCCAGCACTTTGGATGCTTCCTGAAAAAGATAAATACGGCGGATGGGCCGCCTCAGGAGAAATCGACATCATGGAAGCCTGGGGCAGCAGACCCAACGTAGTTGCTGGTACAATCCATTATGGGGAAACATGGCCAAACAATCGCTATACAGGAAAAGAATATGTACTGCCTGAAGGACAAGGAATTAATACGTGGCATACGTATGCTGTAGAATGGGAACCAGGTGAGATCAGATGGTACGTAGATGGAGTGCTGTATCAAACCCAAAATGCATGGTACGCAAAAAATCAAAACAATCCTATAAATTTTTCATATCCAGCTCCATTTGATCAAAATTTTTATTTAATTATGAATCTTGCAGTTGGGGGCCATTTTGATGGAGACCCCGATGAAACGACTACCTTTCCACAACAAATGGAGATTGATTACGTACGTGTTTATGATTTAAAAAATGGTGATTACCGTGATCCGGTAGAGCCTACACCACAGCCTGTTGAATTGCCTGCTGATGCAAAACAGCCAACAGCTGACGGAAACTTAATCTATGACGGGAACTTTGAAAAGCCTTTTACATTCATCACACAGAACGAGCAGACATTAGATAACTTGTACTGGAATCTTGTTACTCTTCCCGACTTTGGCGGCGAGGCTTCTGTAAAAACTGAGCCCATCAATGAGAAGAATTTCGCTAAAATTTCACCTACTACACCCGGTTCCCTTCTGCACTCTGTACAAGCCATCCAAAATGTTTCACTTGGTAAAAGCGGAAGATATAAAGTCAGTTTTGATGCAAAGTCAACGGCTGATCGACAAATGGTTGTGAAAGCAGGAGGTGGAGCTGATCGAGGCTGGAGCAAATATTCCAACGAAGAAACCATCAAGCTAAGTGACAGCCTTCAATCTTATGCGTTTACTTTTGATATGCTCGCTGAAACTGATATAGCTGCTCGACTTGAATTCAACCTTGGAAATAACGGAACGGCTCCCGTGTGGATCGGTAACGTACGTGTAGAAGAAGTTACAAACGAGCCAATTGATGAGGCTGCTTCAAAACCCCCTCTGAAAGACGGCAATCATGTATATAACGGAACCTTCGATCAAGGCAGTATGGATCGTATGACATATTGGAGTTTTGAATCAAATAACAAGAAAGATAAAGCTACTGTAAGTGAGGAATCCCGTGAATTTCATGCGAAACTAAAAGTACATCCTTCTAAGGCAACAGATAAATTCCTTGTCCAAAAAGGGATTCAACTGACTAAAGACAATGAGTATGTTTTATCCTTCAAAGGCAGAGCAGATAAAGACCGGGAAATTAAGATCGGACTATTGAATGAGGATGGCAATATATCGTATATAACCCCTCAGGAGATGGAGTTAAACAAAAAAAGCAATCAATACGAAATGAAGTTCACGCATACTGGAGAAACAGACTCTAATAGCCAGTTGATCTTCTATTTAGGCGGAGACTCTGCAGATGTTTATTTGGATGATATTGTTTTAAAAACAGAGGTGGATATGAATCCTTTGCAAAATGGAGATTTTAGTTCTGGTCTGTCTAACTGGAGCAACTATGTCCATTTTGATGCAACTGCGAGTGTAGAGAGTGAAAATGAACAAGCTAAAATCAGCATTGTCAACGAAGGAAATGAAACTTGGAGTGTCCTTCTAGAGCAAGCCAATCTTGCATTAGTTGAAGGACTTCAGTATGAGTTACGTTTTACAGCACGCTCAGAAATTGCTCGTGACATAGAGGTGACGCTTGAAAACGCACAATATAACAGATATTTTAATGAAAAAGTACAAGTGGGAGCTGAAGAAAAAAACTATACTTATACCTTTACTCCTTCAGCAACAGATACGATGTCACTTAAATTCCTTCTTGGGAAAAGTACTCAATCCCCAATTGGGACACACACGATCTTTTTAGATAATGTGGAGTTGAAAGCAGTAAAATAAATTCATTTAAAGACGCTTAAATTCTATTCTCGCCTACAAAGTCGAGTCAGATTTTGAGCGTTTTTTTATACGTTCAACTTCAAAAAAAAAGAACCTTTGTCTTAAAACAAAGGCACAAATCATTGAAACAATAAAGGCGGCGCAGATTTATTTGTTTGCAAATCATCAAGGCTCTTAAACGTATAGCCTCTTTTTTGAAGAGCTTCTATCGTTGTCTCTAACGCATCAGCGTTATCTTTTGAAACAGTATGAAGCAGCATAATACTGCCAGGGTGAATCTGCTTCATGATTTGGTTGTACGAATATTCCCAACCACGCTGTTTATCGGTTTCCCAATCCAGAAAAGCAAGTGACCAGAACACATGTGTATATCCTTCTTGTTTTGCAAGCATGATCGTTCTTTCACTAAACACACCTCTTGGAGGACGTATATAGTGCATATCCGTTCTGCCAGTCAGCTCAGTGTATCTTAATTTTACTTTTTCAAGCTCATTTTTCAATCGAGCATCGGATACTTGGGTAAGGTCTGGATGGTGGTATGAGTGGTTCCCTACAATATGCCCTTCTTCAGCCATTCGTTTTATTAGGTGAGGGTGGGTCTTCATAAATTGTCCGGTTACAAAGAAGGCAGCAGGTACTTTCTTTCTCTTCAATACATCCAAAACATCATCGGTATAACCGTTTTCATATCCGTTATCAAATGTTAAATAGATGTCTTTCTTAGCAGGATCTCCGATAAAAAGACTATCGTATTTTTGAATGAGCTCCATATATCTTGCGTCAGTAACAGGAGGCTTTTCTTCCCCCTTTTTCTCAAAGTACCATTCAAGCTTTTGATTAGATACTCCTCGTTGAGCATAAATAACATGTGTTTGTGCGAAAAATAAAATAGAAACCAATATTAGGTACAGGAGCCGGTTGATTCTCATAATACATCCTCCTTCAAACGACAGCCTATACCTTTATTTTGCAGTAAATAAAGAAAAGCATGCTAGGGATATAAAGGAAGTAAAGTTAAGTACGGATTCGAATGTGACATGGCGCGTCGTAAATCTTGAGAATCGCTCATAAATCTTGAGAATCGCTCATAAATCTTGAAAACCGCTCATAAATCTTGTAAATCGCTCATAAATCTTGAAAATCGCTCATAAATCTTGAAAATCGCCATAAATCTTGAAAATCGCTCATAAATCTTGAGAATCGCTCATCCAGCGTGCACTATGTGCCGCTGGACGAGCATTTATTAACTGACTTGAAGTTTCCATTGCTGAAAAAAAAGAAAAAGCCACGAACTGTGGCTTTCAAAACAAATTTATTTAAATACTGGATCTTTAAACTGCTCGAGCTTTTGTAAAGATGACTTTTCAACATGCTCATGAAGGCTGTTTCCGTGTGAATCCATCGTTACAACCGCTGTAAATCCGTTTACGCGAATGTGCCACATCGCCTCAGGAACACCGAATTCCATTAGATCGACACCTTCTACTTTTTCCATACACTCGGCATAATATTGCGCTGCACCGCCGATTGCGTTTAGATAAACACCGCCATGTTCCTTAAGAGCAGCAAGCGTTTTTGGACCCATTCCGCCTTTACCGATAACTGCGCGGATACCGAACTTTTTCATGATATCCCCTTGATAAGGTTCTTCACGAATGCTTGTTGTTGGTCCTGCAGCTTTCACAACCCAGTTGCCATCAGCATCTTTCGCCATAACAGGGCCACAGTGGTAAATAATCTGTCCGTTAAGATCAATCGGTGCTGGATTATCCATAAGATGCTTATGGATCGCATCACGGCCAGTATGCATCATGCCATTAATCGTCACTACATCTCCGACTTTTAATTCGCGGATTTGCTCTTCTGTAATTGGCGCTTCCAACGTTACGCTTCTTGTTTTTTCTTCTTGTTGCTCTACGGCTGCAGCTGCTTCTTCTTCAGCCTTATTGAAATCCACTTCTTCGCCTTCTTGATACAGCCATTCTTGGATCTCACCTGTTTCAGCGTTCAATTTCACTCCTAAGCGGCGATAAGCCCAGCAGTTGTATGCTACAGAAACGAAGAAACTTGCCGGAATACGATTAATTACGCCAACTTTACAGCCTAACAGCGTTGTCTCGCCGCCAAAGCCCATCGTACCGATTCCAAGCTTATTGGCATTCTCCATCACATACTCTTCAAGCTTGCGAAGGTTTTCATTCGGATTAACATCATCTACTGAACGGAACAGCATTTCTTTGGCTAGCTCATATCCAGAAGTACGGTCTCCACCGATGCCTACTCCGATAAATCCGGCACTGCAACCTTGGCCTTGTGCTTGATAAACTGAATGCATGATACATTTACGAATGCCATCCAAGTCTCGTCCGGCACGGCCTAATCCCTCTAACTCAGCAGGGAGACTGTATTGAATATTCTTATTCTCACAACCTCCGCCTTTTAAGATCAATCGTGCATCAATATAGTCTTCTTCCCATTGCTCAAACTTAATAACAGGCGTACCATCACCAAGGTTGTCCCCGCTGTTATCACCTGTGATAGAGTCAACAGAGTTCGGGCGCAGCTTCGTATCTTTGGTTGCGTCTGCAATCGCTTGGCGAATCGCTTTTTTCATCTTGATCTGATTTACTCCTACTGGAACTTTAATTTTAAAAGTAGGAAGTCCCGTGTCCTGACAGATCGGCGATACATTTTCATCTGCTTTTAAAATATTATCTGTAATCGTATCTAAGGACATCGCAGCGCGTGTACCTGCATTTTCTTTAAGCTTTGCAGCAAGAATCGCACGGCGAACGTCTTTTGGCAATTTAGTTGATGTTTCAACAATCAGCTTGTACATGCTTTCTTGAAATTTCTCCATCTCTTCACTACCCCTTTATGACTTGCTATTGTAAGCGTAATCAAAATTATTAATGAGTCCATTATAACAAAAAAAACCGTCTCTTTAGTAAAGAAACGGATTTCAGCTTATTTTTCTTCCCAATCGTGACGGAATTGTTTGCACTTTTCTTCTAAGTCATCAAGCATTCCAATAATTCTGTCGATCTCTTCAATCCCAGCTGTTTCAGCATCTATAGAATCTAAAACATCAACTAATAAATCAATACGATTTTTAATATATTCTTTTTGAGAGGATTTATCCTGAATAGAGTTACCCATGTTGATCTCTCCTTTCCATCCACTCTACTTTAACAAGGCCAGCCGATTTTGCCAATACAGAATTAAGCATTTGCCAACATAAGTTTAGCCTTTTTCTTTAACGTACGTTCAGTTAAGATAGAAATTGTCCATTTTGGTCGTGAAGGAGAATTGTTAATGGTATTAAAAACGAAATTAAAAGCGATTACCCCAGATTATGATCCGTGGGAAGCTTATTTAGATATGAGTGAGCACCAAAGATTGCAGCTATCCAATATCGAAATTACAACAACGACTCTTTGCAACATGCGCTGTGCTCATTGTGCTGTCGGTTACACTTTACAAACAAAGGATCCTGAACCTCTCCCGTTGGACCTTGTCATCAAAAGACTCGATGAGATCCCTCAGTTAAGGGCGTTCAGTATCACTGGCGGCGAACCGATGATGTCATTAAAATCGGTTAAAAACTATGTTGTGCCCCTATTAAAGTACGCTA
Source organism: Fictibacillus sp. UD (assembly GCF_043558025.1). Classification (NCBI taxonomy): domain Bacteria; kingdom Bacillati; phylum Bacillota; class Bacilli; order Caryophanales; family Fictibacillaceae; genus Fictibacillus; species Fictibacillus sp. UD. The sequence goes on along the minus strand of NZ_JARUHH010000005.1, from coordinate 242,832 downwards.
AAGAACGAGGTGCACGCACACAGATTAACTCAAATTTAACTTTAGATTTAGCGCGTTATGAAAAAATTATTCCGTACTTAGATGTACTTCACATTTCCCATAACTGGGGAACGCTGGAGGAGTTTTCTGACACGGGCTTTGCGATGATGGATAAGAAACCTTCTGTCGAACAACGTAAAGCTTATTTTATCCGCCTTGTTGAAAATGCTAAAGCACTGACTAAAGCTGGTGTTTTGGTATCGGCTGAAACAATGCTCAATAAAAAGACTCTTCCCTATTTAGAAGACATACATAAACATGTTCTCGAGATGGGCTGTCAGCGCCATGAAATTCACCCGATGTACCCTAGTGACTTTGCGAGTACACTGGAGGCCCTATCACTAGATGAAATGCGTGAGAGTATTCATCATCTGCTTGATGTTCGAGATAAAAAAACTTGGATGCTCTTTGGAACTCTTCCTTTTTATGCATGTTCAAATAATCAAGAAGATCTAGAACTCATCAAAAGGCTTCGATCAGAAGAAAATGTTACAGTACGTAACGATCCCGACGGACGTTCAAGACTAAACATTAACATGTTTGATGGCAATATCATTGTGACTGATTTCGGAGATGCTCCAGCACTCGGGAACATCAAAGACACAAGCTTGCTCGACGCTTATAAAACCTGGTGTGATTCAGCGCTTGCAAAAGAGCTTAGCTGCCACTGTCCTGCGGTTCAATGTTTGGGACCAAACGTACTTGTTAAACACTCTTACTATAAGGACACCGACTTTACATTGAACACGTCTAAGCTTTAAAGCGTTAAAAAGTTATAAACTTTACAAAAGTAAGTTTAAATCGTATAATAATAGGAAATTATATACTGAAGTTTTAGCTTTGTACTAATAGAGGTGAATGATAATGGATTATAGCACTATGTGTCCGAAATACGAAGTAGCCATGGATATTATCGGTAAAAAGTGGACAGGACTCATCATTCGCGTTTTGATGGATGGACCTAAACGATTTAAAGATATTAAGTCCCAGATTCCTGAGATGAGTGATCGTATGCTTACGGAGCGCATGAAGGAATTAGAGTCTGTGGGAATTGTAAAACGCAATGTTTACCCTGAGACACCTGTGCGAATTGAGTATTCACTAACGGATAAAGGAAATTCTTTAAAAACAATCATCAATGCGATACAAGACTGGAGTGAACAATGGGTTGACCATTGTTAAAGATAACAAAGGCAAAAAAAGAAAGGACAGCCATCAGAGGTTGTCCTTTTTACATATTGCTTGTATGGAAGCTAAACGATACGTGGTCTTGAACAGGGATCCAAGCACCAATTCCTTGCTGCGTTACGTTTTGAATGACGATCTCTCTTTTGCCGCCTTTTAAAACGATATAAACTTCACCATACGTAACACGTCCTCTTTCATTTACCGCTGGAACGTAACTGTGTAAGTACCCCACTTGTTTAGGTGATACATGGTACACATTAGATTTCTTCGTACCTGCTCCAACAGCTGTTTGGAACGACAACGGAAGCTTTGACTTTTCTGCCGCTGAGATCAGCATCATCTTTTGAACCGCTTCACTGTTAGGAATAGAAGCTGTTAAACCACCGCTTACTTTTTTATGTGCGGTTTGATTGAAATATAATTTAGCAACTGATTTTGCTCCTCTGTTATCTAAACGGTTCGTGTTGATCTTTTGATGTTCCCAGTTCACCGTAGTCTCCGTGGACTGATAAGACAACGGCCATTGTCCTAAGTAAATTTTTGCTCGGTACCAAAAAGCTACTTTTGAAGCATTGATGCTCGACTCATTAAGCAATCGGATCAAATCTGGATTTGTGATCGGTACATCCGATGTTTTAAGCATCGCTTTAGCTAGCTTGCTCGGCTCCAAGTACGGAAGATCTTGTGCAGAGTTTGGATACGTGTTCTCTTTAGATATGCTAAGAACAGAGCTAGGCATCTTTATATCTGCTTTTGGAGCAGCTTTTTCTATCTTCTCTGTTTTTTCTGCCGGCTTTTGTTCTGGCTGCTGTTTTGTTTTCTCTGCTGCAATTGCTGTATTCGTCAATACAAAAAGCATAACAAATATAATAATAAAAATTCTTCTTTTCATAACATCCTCCTTTACCCTATTTTTTTCTATCCCTCAAAATTTATCCATGCTGGACCTCTGGATTACTTCGGGTATTGTTGGAAATATAAAACACCCCGATCCATTAAGAACCGAGGTGCTGTTGCTTTTCATTTATGCTACAATCTCAAAGCTTTCTGTAACGTTTATACTATCTTTAACAGATTGAACCATGGAACAGTTTTTTCTTGTTACTATTAACGCTTTTTCAACTTTTTCTTGAGAAAGTTCGCTTCCCTTAATCACAAAGTGAAGATGGATATCAGAAACTCTGTTTGCTTCGTCTTCCACTCGTGTCACTTTAGCTTGTACGCTGATATCTTCATAAGTCATTCTCATGCGCTCTAGAACTTTCCGTAAAACTCCACCGCTGCAAACAGCTACAGAAGAAACAAGTAATTGAAACGGTCTGTATCCATACTCCGCATCACCGCTGATCTGAAGCGTTCCATAATCTACAGAAGTCTCAAAGCCTTTTTCGGTCATTTTAAATTCCAAAATTACGCATCTCCTCTATTTAAGTTTATACTCAACTTTTTACAAGTTCCATTGTACAATGGTTTTAGTTTGTTTTGAAAAGGAGATGCTCATGCAGCTTTCAACGTATAGATTCTCAGTCTTAGTCAGCATCGTTTTTATTTCCGGTTTCGCACAAGGAATGCTACTTCCTTTGATCGCGGTTATTTTTGAACAAGATGGAACGTCTGCTTCGTTAAACGGCTTCCATGCAACCGCTCTTTATATTGGTATTCTGATCGCTTCTCCCTTTATTGAGAAGCCGCTTAGAAGATTTGGCTATAAGCCCCTCATCCTAGCAGGTCTTCTGGCCGTAATTCTTTGTTTTGCTATGTTTCCGGTTTGGAAAGTCTTTTGGTTTTGGTTTGTGTTAAGACTCCTGATTGGCATTGGAGATCATATGCTCCACTTTTCTACCCAAACATGGATTACATCAAACAGTCCAGAAAATAAGAGGGGTCGCAACATTTCCTTGTATGGCATCGCATTTGGTGCTGGGTTTGGAATCGGGCCCCTTATGACAAAAATGTTAGAGATCAACGAGAACCTTCCTTTTTGGCTCGCAGCTGGTCTTTGTTTGATTTCCTTTATCCTAATGACAACGATTCGGAATGAAAGACCAGAGACGGAATCAGCACGTACTGCTGGTGTAACAGCAATTGACCGTTATAAAGATGTGTTAAAAATCGCTTGGGTTTCTTTGCTTCCGCCATTTGCTTACGGTTTTTTAGAAGCAACACTGCACGGCTCTTTCCCAGTCTTTGCTCTTCGAAACGGAATCAGCCTGGATTGGGTAGCCGTACTCTTGCCGGCATTCGTGCTAGGAAGCCTCGTATTTCAACTGCCTTTAGGCATATTAAGTGACAAATGGGGACGAAAGCCGATTCTAATCTTTTCTTTTGTATCCGGTTTTTTCTCGTTTTTAGCAACCTACTGGAGCATGAACAATTTTTGGATCCTTATCTCATTGTTCTTTTTATCAGGAATGTTCGTTGGCTCCATGTTCTCACTCGGTATAGCCTACATGAGTGATTTGCTGCCTAAATATCACCTTCCTGCAGGAAATATTTTAGCAGGAATCAGTTTCAGCATAGGTAGTATGGCAGGTCCGTTAATCGGTGGAAGTTTTATCAGCTTGTTTAAAGGCGGGGCTTTTGTGTTTGCGATCTGCGGAATGTTATTTATTCTTTGTTTACCTATTCTTTTCATGAAAAATAAGCCACAATCTTCTTTAGCGTCTAAATCTGCTTAAAACATATTTTTTTCTTTTTACTCCATATAATAAAAGCAGGAATTTTGACTTTAGTTAAACATTCTTTAAACTAGAATTAGACGATTCAAAATAAGGAGTAGATTTGTATGATGAGATTACGTTCAGATATGCCTGAACTTAGCGGTGCAACAGAATGGATCAATGGAGAAGTTTCTAAAAGCGATCTAATTGGAGATAAGCCGACTCTAATTCACTTTTGGTCGGTAAGCTGCGGATTATGTAAGGAAGCGATGCCTAACATCAATCAATTTCGTGATGACTACAAAGATGAGCTGAATGTTATCGCTGTTCACATGCCTCGTTCTGAAAAAGACTTGGATATCAACCAAATTAAAGAAGTAGCAGCAGAACACGACATTACACAGCCGATCTTTGTTGATAACGAACATGCTTTAACAGATGCATTCGAAAACGAGTATGTTCCAGCTTATTACGTTTTTGATGCAGAAGGAAAGCTTCGTCACTATCAAGCTGGTGGAGACGGAATGAAGATGCTTACAAAGCGTGTTAACCGTGTGTTAGGAAAAGAAACAAAATAAGCATGCAAAAAACCGGGCGGATGCCCGGTTTTTATTTTGGATCTAATATTTTTATTTGAAAGCTCGTTCAATAAAACGAAACAATAACGCTAAAAACTTATAAACAAATAGCCCTGTCATTGCGCCTATTCCGTTTAAAAGAATGTCGTCAATATCAAAGATGCGTTTTGCATACTCATACTGCAGTATTTCGATCAAAAAGCTCGTACCGAAACCGAGTACAAACATGAATCGCCATGAATTAAACACCCGGAATATTAAAGGCAGCAACAGACCAAAAGGCAAAAACAGTATTACATTACCGATGATGTTCTTAAAAATAAGCCAATAATCATGGCTTCTCCACATCAGCCTAATGCTATCGAATAAAACAAGATTGGCTGATTTTCCATACACATATTCGTTAAACGAAAAAAGCGTGGCCTTAATAAGAACGGCAAAGTACACGATAAAAAGAAGTGCCCCTAAAATACTAAATATCACTCTGACTTTTTTCATACTGCCTTTCTCCTGCCTTTTTCAAAGAAATTCCCATAAGTGCCTTTTTAGTGTAACACGCAAAGCTCTTAAGGAGATACAGGTAAAAGACACAAACTTTTCTCCAGTAATTTTCTACATTTTAAGCTGTCGTTTTTTTACGTGTCTTTTTTACAACAAAAAATAAAATGGTGGCTACAACAATAACTCCAGCTACTGGCAGCATGTATTCTTCTGCCTTTGCTCCAACATCTTTCCACTGAGGTCCAAACTGTTTCCCAAGATAGATGTAGAACGCTGTAATTGGAAACATCGCAATAAACGTGTAGATCGAAAAGACCCATACATTCATCTTAGCCATGCCACATGGAACGGAGACCGTTGTTCTGACGCCTGGGAGAAAACGTCCAAAAAAGGCTACCCCTGCACCATATTTATCAAAAAAGCGGTCTGCTGCATCGATTTCTTTTTCTTTAATAAACACATATTTACCATATTTAATTAAAAACGGTCTGCCGCCATATCGACCTAAGGCATAGAGAGTAAGAGGTCCAAATGTGCCACCAACCGTTCCTGCTAGGACGGCGAGCCAATAGTTCATATCACCTTCATATACCCAAAACCCAGCGAGCGGCAATACAAGCTCTGCTGGGACAAATTCAAATGTAAGTGCAACAATTAGTCCTAAATACGAAAATTGTTTTAAAAACTCAATAAATGAGAGAATAAGTTCTTCCATCCTTATCGCCCTCCCTTTCTATTCAAGCATAACGAGAATCATTATAACACATGTATCAATGCCCAATAAACATTTCATAAAACCGTTCAAAAACTTGTGCTTTTTGTTTTTGTCTTAAATGTCGTCGACTCGTGTCAAGGATTGCTGATTCGTGGATATATGGCTTAAAATTTATGGATTCAAAGCTAAAACTTTTGGATTCAGGGGTGAAATTCGTGGATTCAAGATCTAAATTCGTGGATTCACCATTCTGAAGGTGCTCTTTGGCGCATCTACATAAAAAAAGCCGCCCATTATAGGACAGCTTTTTGACTAATCGCTTAGATTAATGAAAGTCATTCTTTTTGTTCGAAGATTTGCTCGTTTTATGCTGACTGTCATTTTTGTTGTTCTTATTGTTGTGGGTCTGTTTATTACTTTTTCCCATATCAATAATACCTCCTTACGATAAGGTACTATTAGCTTTTCCTAGGATTCAGCCTTTAACAAGCCCCTTTTCTTGGCAAAATCAATCTTATATTTGTGAAAGGTTGCATTAAGGACACCACCAGACAATAAGACGATACCCGTCAAATAAAACCACAGCATTAAAACAATAATGGCACCGATACTTCCATAAGTAGCTGAATAATTACCAAAATGATCAACATAAAAAGCAAATCCTAGTGACACAATTTGCCATAAGAAAGTTGCAACAAGTGAACCGTACCAAATTTCACTATATTTCAGTTTTTTACATGGAGCAAGATAATAAAGAACAGAAACAACTGTAGAAATAATGAGGAAACTAATCAACCATCTCAATACTCCCCAGATTTGTAAAAATTCATCACTTAAACCTAAATAAGAAAAAGCAGCATTTCCAAGCATCTTACCGAAAACCGGGAAAACCAATGCAATAATAAAAGCAAAAATTACTCCAAAAGTTAAAAAGATAGCTAACAGTCTTGTTTTAATAAAGCTTCGGCATTCTTCTACCCCATATGCTTCATTAAGCGTTTTAATGACGGCATTAATGGCATTAGACGCAGACCAAATGGTAGCTAAGATACCAATCGATAAAAGGCCGCCGCTTCTTCCCTCTAATACGGCAAGTAAATTTTCCCTTACAGAGTCCATGGCTTCTGCTGGTACAAAATGTTCAAGCAGATCAAGTGCTTCAGCTGGTTCTATAAAGAAAGCACCTAATGTTAATAAGAAGATTAGAAAAGGAAAAAGGGAGAGCAGAAAATAATAAGCAAGCTGTGCTGCAAGCCCTGTTACATCTCCTCTTTGGAAACCATGAATGAACTCGATTCCAAACGATCTAGCTTTCATGTTTTTAAGTATGTGCCATAATGTCAATGTTCTTCTCACCCCTAACATATTTGTATAGTCCCTTTATCATTCCCTTTCATAGGGGTGATAAAAACTTTTTTTAGGATAAGTTTATAATTTTTTATAATGGGTAACTTAAGAATAATTCCATATTACAACACACAAAAAAAAAGGAGGAATTTTACATGAGTTTATTATGGGCACTTATAATTGGAGGAATCATCGGTTGGTTAGCAGGTCTTTTAACAGGACGTGACGTACCAGGCGGAATCATCGGTAACATCATCGCAGGTTTTGTTGGTGCATGGTTAGGTGGATTATTGTTAGGAGATTGGGGACCAATGGTAGCAGGATTTGCGATTATTCCAGCTATTATCGGTGCAATCGTAGTCGTACTTATCGTAAGCTTTATCATGCGCAGCATGCGTAGCCGTGCATAATAAGAATCACTAACACATAGTCATTACGTAAAGAAAAGCTGGTTCAAGTTGATCATAATATGATCTTCCTGAATCAGCTTTTTTATTATTTTAGAATCTCTTTTTAAACACATAACTCGGCTTCTCATAATGCATTTTTTCTTCATAAAAACGATGAGCGTCCAAGCGGTTAACATTAGAACTTAAAGCAACACAGTTGCAATTATTTTGAAGAGCGTATGACTCTAAAAATGCCAGCAGTTCTTCTCCATACCCTTTTGATCGTTCTTCTGAATCTGTAATGAGATCATACAAATAAACATGTTTTCCATCATAGAGATTTGTAAGAATCGCAAACCCAGCCAATGCGACAACCTTACCTTCATTAACATTTGCAAATAACGTATAGCCTTCTTTTTGCATTTGAAGAAACAACTCATAAAATAAGTCCTCTGAAAGATGTGTTCGAAGCTGGCTCATTACAGGAAACGCTTCACGCACTTCGTGTTCTAGTGATAACTGCCTGATCTCTCCCATTTCATTTCTCCTTTTATAATGACTCTCTATTTTTTATTTCAATTAATAACCTTTCACAACCTGCTGTTACGAGGTCATAAACTTCTTGAAAATTACCCGTAAAATATGGATCTGGAACATCTTCATACTCATTTTCAGGTACAAAATCCAAGAGTCTAGCGATCATCCCTGTCTTTGATTGGCCAGCCATCTTATGCATATTGCCAATGTTTTCAGCGTCCATACCGATAATATAATCATATTGAGTAAGATCATTTGTTTTAACCTGACGAGCTGTTTGACCTTCATATGAGATCTGGTTTTTTTTTAAAATGTTCCTTGTTCCTTCATGAGGTGGTTCACCAACATGCCAGTTACCTGTTCCGGCAGAGTCGATTGAAATGAATTCAGATAGTCCTTCTCTTTTTACAATATCCCGAAAAACAGCTTCTGCCATCGGAGAGCGACATATGTTGCCCAAGCAAACAAAGAGTACTTTAATCATCAATCATACCCCTTTCGTCTTACCTTTAAAGGTATAACAATTTCATCCAATAATAAAGGGCAAATGTACACAAAATGCTGTTTTCGCAAACATTGTTGCTTTTTGAAAGTAGTTGATTTCCGCTCCAGGCGGTGAGCTTTCCGCGGGGCAGGCGGTGAGCCACATTTGTACGTTTCACTTTTAAGTGTCTCACCTGCCCGCCTGTCCCGCAGGAGTCTCCCACCTTGCGCTACAATCAACTTGCAAATGATGAAAATGAAAAAACCAAAAGCAACAATCCCTTTAAAAAAATCACACAAAAATAAAACCAGGCTGGTTAAACCCGATTTTATTTGTTCTGTTATTATGCTGTTGAATTTAAGATAAATTGTTTTGAAAGTTGCATTCCCTCGGAACACGAGCATCCTTTAAACGAATGAAATCATTAAGTACTTTGGTATGAACTGGTCTTTATGTGTAATTCTTCTTGTCTGTCTTTTCATTCACTTCACTGAAAAGTTGATTGGAGTGCAAGATGCGAGACTCCTACGGGACGAGCGGACAGGTGGAGACTCCTAATGGCGCAAAGCGGCAGGAGGCTCACCGCACGCCCCGTGGAAAGCGAGCATCTGGAACGGAAATCAACTGCTTACAAAGCATCGTTTGACATACCGTTTAACTAAGCCAGATAAGCTTCTCGAACAGACTCATTTGTAATAAGTTCATTCCCTTGACCTGCCATCACGATTTCACCCGTTTGGAGAACATATCCACGATGAGCGATCTGCAAAGCCTGGAACGCATTCTGTTCCACTAAAAGAATCGTCATGCCTTCTTTATTTAAGTCACTGATAATATCAAAGATTTGTTCCACAATTACAGGCGCTAAGCCCATTGAAGGTTCATCCAGCAACAAGAGACGAGGCTTGGACATGAGCGCCCTGCCCATCGCAAGCATCTGCTGCTCACCACCGCTCATTGTTCCTCCCTTTTGAGTTAAACGCTCTTTTAATCTTGGAAAGTAATCAAAGACCTGTTCCATTCGTTCTTTAATGACTTTCTTATCTTTTACAATAAAAGCACCCATCTCAAGATTTTCTTTTACCGTTAACCTCGGAAAAATTCTTCTGCCTTCAGGAACGTGGGCAATTCCCGTTCGAGCCGTAATATGAGCAGGCTGTTTAGAGATGTCTTTTCCTTCATAGATCACTGAACCTGTTTTTGGCAGAACCTGACCGCTGATTGTTTTTAATGTTGTGGATTTCCCTGCACCGTTAGACCCGATTAATGTAACGATTTCCCCTTTTTCAACAGAGATGCTGATTCCCTTTAGCGCATGAATACCACCGTAAAATGTGTTTACATCTTTTAATTGCAGAATACTCATCGTTTTCCTCCTTACGCTGGTGTTACGGCACTTTTTCCAAGATAAGCTTCAATCACTTTTACATTATTGCGGATTTCGGCAGGCTTTCCTTCAGCAATCTTTTCACCGTGATCTAATACAAAGATTTGTTCAGAGATCTCCATAACAAGTTTCATATCATGCTCGATTAATACGATCGTTACATCTAGATCTTCCCTCATGCGGTGAATAAACTCTGTTAGTTCGCGTGTTTCTCTAGGGTTCATTCCAGCTGCTGGTTCATCCAGAAGAAGCAGCTTTGGTTTTGTAGCAAGCGCTCGTGCAATTTCCAGCCTGCGCTGTGCCCCATAAGATAAATTTTGAGCATCTTCATTTAAATGCTGAGCCAGACCGACATATTCAAGCCAATGGTAAGCCTCTTCCTGTGCCAGCTGCTCTTCTTCTCGAACTTTTTTTGTTTGGAATAACGTCCCGACAACTCCTGCTTTAAATTGCTTATGCAAACCTACCATCACATTTTCTAAAACTGTAATATTTGAAAAAAGACGAATGTTTTGGAAGGTCCGGGCAATTCCGTGTCTCGAAATCTCATGCGGTTTTAATCCGACCAAAGAAGTTGAGCCAAGTTGCACATTCCCTTTATCAGGCTGATAAACCCCTGTTATCAAGTTGAAAAAGGTAGTTTTACCCGCCCCGTTAGGACCGATTACTGCTGTAATGGAGCCTTTTTCAACTGTCATATCCACTGAATTTACGGCGACAAGACCGCCAAATTGTTTTGTAAGATTGCTAACCGTTAAGATTGACATGTTTATATCGCCCCCTTAAGCCTGAAAACCTTTGTCAGGTTCCACCGTGATCTTTTCTTTTCTATGCTTTTTCGAACCCTCTTTAAGTGATTCCTCATCAAACACAGGGTTTTTAGCAGGAATTAATCCTTGAGGGCGATAGATAGCAAATATAATTAGAATCGCACCAAAGATAAATCGCTGCATTTTGGCTGGAGCGAGTGCCTCAGGGAAACTGATAACACCATCCAGACTCAATTGATTTAAATAATTTGTTACTTCAGTAAGCACCTGCAGATTGAGTATCGTAATTACAGCCGCACCTAGGATGACACCTGGTACACTTCCCATTCCTCCTAAAATAACCATTACAAGGATGGTGATGGACTCTAGTAATGTGAAGCTTGTAGGGTCAACAAACGTCTGCTTCGCCGCAAACACAACCCCCATCATTCCTGAAAAAGATGCCCCTATTGCAAATGCTAATAGCTTCGTCCGCACGAGATGTATGCCCACTGATTGGGCAGCAATTTCGTTCTCTCTTACCGCTTTCCAAGAACGGCCGATTTTAGAAAACTCAAATCTTCTAACAGCCAAAATGACGAAGAACAAGATGGCAAGAACGATATAGTAGAATTGATTTGGATAAACAAACTGATACCCGAATATTTCTGGCGGTTTAACAGACGCTAAGCCCATTGCTCCGTTTGTAATATTTACAGGCTTATCAAGGTTGTTGAAAACGATTCTGATAATCTCTCCAAAACCAAGCGTAACGATAGCCAGATAGTCTCCTTTTACACGAAGTACAGGTATTCCTAATAAGACTCCGAAAAGTGCAGCGACAAAACATCCTATCAAAATAAAGATCCAAAAGCTTTCACCTGATAAAGGGAACGTTCCGAAAGGCATAAAGTTAGCAGCTTGTCCTGTTGCGAAAATTCCATACGTATAAGCTCCAATCGCAAAGAAAGCGACGAATCCGAGATCCAACAAACCTGCTAATCCAACTACAATGTTAAGTCCCAAGGCCATCGCCACATAAATTCCAACTACTGTAGCAACTTCCATGTAAGATTGATAGCCTGGTCCTGTACTAGAAATAAAGGGAATGACTCCAATCAGTACAACTCCGGCGATCAGCCATTTTAGGCGGTCTGGCAATTCTGTATAGTACAGAATCAATAATGAGAATAGAAGCAAAAGAAAAGCTGTAACTGAGGCTTGAGCAAGATACAGGCTCAACGAAGTTACCAATACATAAAGGACGAGCAGAATAATTTGTGCCAGCTTGTTGCCTTTTAATTTACTTGTCAGCTTTTGCATGGCTCTTCACCTACACTTTCTCAGTAACTGCTTTGCCAAACAGTCCTTCTGGTTTAAAAATCAATACGATAATTAAGATTGCAAATGCAAATACATCTTTATACTCAGCCCCAAAGATGCCGCCTGTTAATATCTGCAGATTTGCTGCTGCAAACATTTCTAAAATACCTAACATAAGTCCGCCAGCCATAGCACCACGAATATTTCCAATCCCTCCGAGTACAGCGGCCGTAAATGCTTTTAATCCTAATATAAAGCCGATATACGGGTCGATAGTTCCGTACTGAACAGCAAATAGAACGCCTGTCGCTCCGCCTAATGCTGAACCGATAAAAAAGGTAAGAGAAATGACTTTGTTCACATTAATAGACATGAGAGATGCCGTTTCACGGTCTTGAGCTACTGCCCGCATCGCCATGCCCCATTTCGTTTTATTAACGAAAAAGTCTAATCCAATCATCATGATGACAACAGCAATGATCAGGATTAATGTTGATGTTTTAAAGAATGCATCACTGAAGGATGACGAGATACTAGAAAATTTAATAGAAAATTTCTCATTGAACATGGAGGGCCCTGTTAAAATATAGTTTCCTCTTTTGTATTCTGTAATGAAACGTACGAGATCCTGCAGCAAAAACGAAACACCGATTGCTGAGATCAGCGTAATAAGTTTAGGCGAATTTCTGAGTGGCCTGTACGCCATCCGCTCAATGCCAACACCCATGAAACCAGTGAGAATCGATGTAACAACAAGCACGAGGATTAAGGCGAGAATGGCAGGCATAGCGGCCAACCAGCCCATTCCTGTCATCAGGATAAGCATAGCTACCCCTATAAAAGCACCTGTCATAAAAATCTCACCGTGTGCAAAATTGATAAGTTCTAATATTCCATAAACCATCGTATAACCAAGAGCTATTACAGCGTAAATGGCACCTAGAGCTATTCCGTCTACAAGTACTTGAGGCAGACTTTGTAAAATTTCAGCTAACATAAATATTCCTCTCTTTCACAACTAGGGAGTATATGTGTAAAAAAGAAGAGGGATATGGCCTTTAGGGTCATTCCCTCTCTTGTAAACATAGGTTTACTTACTGATTTCGCCTTCTTGAACTCCTGGATATTTAGCTTCACTGAACTTGTAGATGTAAACTTTTGCGAACTTGTTGTCACCGATATCATCAAAGCCAACTTTTGTAACAACACCTTGGAAGTCTTGAATCTTACGAACTTCTTCTGCAACCTTCTCACGGGATGGAAGATCTCCGTCACTTCCTTCGATCGCTGCCTCTAAACCTTTTAATAGAACGCTCATAGAATCATATCCGTAAGCTGAGTAGGATTCTACGTTCTTGTTGAACTTCTCTTTGTATTTAGAAGAGAAATCTTTGCCTTCTGTTGTTTTGCTCGCATCAGCGGCTACAGATGTGTAGTATACGTTCTCTACAGCGTCGCCTGCGATTTCAACAAGCGTAGAAGAATCCATTCCGTCTCCGCCCATGAATGGAATATCAATTCCTTTGTCACGAGCTTGTCGGATCAACTGACCGCCTTCCGTATACAGTCCGCCAAAGAATACTAAGTCAGGTTTCTTTGACAATACTTGTGTAAGTACACCATTAAAGTCTTTTTCACCAACGGTGATTCCTTCGTAACCAAGTATTTCAGCTCCAGCCTCTTCAGCTGCCTTTTTGAACGCATCTGCAAGTCCTGTTCCATAAGCAGTTTTGTCCTGGATAACGAAGATTTTCTTAGCTCCTAATTTATTAATCGCAAAGTCTGCACCTGCAGGACCTTGGAAATCATCACGTGCTACGATACGGTTTACGGTTTTAAGACCACGATCTGTTACCTCCGTTGCGGTATTCGCTGGAGAAACCATCGGCACTTTATACTTTTCATAAACTTCAGATGACGGGATGGATACGCCTGAATTCAAGTGGCCAACTACTCCAAGGATTGATTTATCTGATCCGATAAGCTGTGCGTTGGCAACACCTTTTTTAGGGTCTGCTTGATCATCATACGGCTGAAGCTGAAGCTTGTACCCTAAGTCTTCAAACTTCTTCTTATTCTCTTCCAATGCAAGTTGTGCGCCTAGCTTAATGGATTCACCAAGTGTTGCACTTCCACCAGATAAAGGAGTTTGCGTTGCGATTTTAATTACTTTTCCGCTTCCTCCCCCACTGCCGCCTTCTGATCCTCCAGAAGCATTACAGCCTGCCAAAAGTCCTAGTGATAATGCAGAAGCTGCTAATACTTTTAACCCTCTCTTAATCCCCACCTAAAATCCCCCTTGTATGAATATTTTGATTATTGCTACTATTTAAAAAAATAGTACATGAATATGAGAGAATAGACAACTAAATTTTAGAAAAAATAGATTATTTATATTAAATTTAAAAGTTTTCCCTAATATTCAACATATTTCTTTGTTGTTTGATAGATCTACAACTAAAGTAGGAAGTTAACAAGGATGCTCATGGATTTGGTTGATTTTCGTTCCAGATGCTCGCATTCCTTGGTGCAGGCGATGAGCCACCTTAAGTGTCTCACCTGCCCGCCTGTCCCGCAGGAGTCTCGCATCTTACACTCTAATCAAATAGCAATGAAGAATATCTTAAAAGAAATCTCATAAGTAATTATCTATTAGATAATTAAAAAAGATCCACTGTGATGTTCAGTGAATCTTGATGGAAAAGCTTATTTGTTTGCTAGTATTTTCACATGATACTTTCGTTTACGAGGTCCGTCGAACTCACAAAAGTAAACACCTTGCCACGTTCCTAAAAGAAGCTTGCCGTTCTGGATGAATACAACTTGCGATGAACCAACTGTACTTGCCTTTAAGTGAGAAGCTGAGTTTCCTTCTGCATGACGATACTTTGGATGTTCCCACGGATACACTTCGTCCAGTCGCATGAGCATATCTGACACAACATCCGGATCTGCATTTTCATTGATTGTAATCCCTGCTGTTGTATGCGGACAATATATGTACATGACACCATCGTTCACCCGCTGCTCCTCAAGATAGGCTTGCAGTGTACTCGTTATTTCATACATTTCATCTCTTTGATGCGTTTGGATCGTAAAAACTTGAGACAATTTCATCCCTCCTCTATCTTCTTAATTTGATGTTCCCTAAGAAAATCCTTTTTAATACTCAATTGTCGCTAATGTGGATTTATTTCAATTAACGTGGAATTATCTCAATTAACGTGGATATATTTGAATTAACGTGGAATTATTATTGAGTGTTCGGTTTAGATATACATTATTAAATTTTTGTTCTTTTCAAGTCGACAAGAAACAAGATATGAAGCAAAAAAAGAGGAATGACCCCACTAGTGGAGTCATTCCTTTTCAATACCTTCTATTTCCGGTGAACACGCGTACGGTCACCTGCGATTTTTTTCCACTTCGCCCGTTCAGCAAGCGCTAACTTTTGATCTTCTTTTCTGGCAAAGTACGCTAACTCGCGCTGTAATTTCACGAAACTATTATAGCGCTCTTCGTTCAGCTCGCCGTTTTCAATAGCTTCTTGCACTTTGCATCCCGGTTCATTTTGATGTGTACAATCACGGAAACGGCATTGTTCTGCAAATCCTTCAACGTCCTGAAAGCTATGACTTAAGCTATTATCGCCTTCCCACAGCTGCAGTTCTCTCATTCCTGGCGTATCAATTAAAATCCCTCCGCTATCAAGTACGAGCAGTTCGCGGTGAGTCGTTGTATGCTTCCCTTTGCCATCTTCTTCACGAATAACATTTGTTTTTAATACCTCTGATCCAAATAGTTTGTTCGCAAGCGTTGATTTACCAACACCAGAAGAACCTAAGAGGGCAACTGTTTCTCCTTCTGTAATATAGGAAGAAAGAGCATCTAATCCTGCTCCTGTTTCCGCACTTACCGCAAATGTCGGAACACCAAAAGCAATCGTTTCTACCTCATCTATATATTTCTGTATGTCATCACAAAGATCCGCTTTACTCAGTACGATAACAGGAGTTGCACCGCTTTCCCAAGCCATCAATAGATAGCGTTCGAGTCTGCGCAGATTAAAGTCTTGGTTTAGTGCATTTACTAAGAAGACAGTATCCACATTAGTCGCTACAATCTGCTCATCTGTGGTGAGTCCAGCTGCTTTTCGAGAAAACTTGCTCTTTCGCGGCAGGATTCCGTGAATATATGCTTTCCCTTCTTGCGGATTGGCCTGAACAGCAACCCAGTCTCCAACCGCTGGGAAGTCATGTCTTCCTGTCGCGTTGAAACGGATTTTCCCAGTAATTTCACCTAGCATTTCACCGTGTTCGGTAAGAACGGTGTACAGCCCTTTATGTTCCACACTAATTCTACCTGGAACAAGATTATGATCTTCATATGCTTTGAATGATTCTTGAAATGTTTGATCCCAACCTAGTGATTTTAAATTCAATGTAATACCCTCCGAATAAATGTTGTCAATTTTTTTATAAAAGAAAAAGAACCTATCTACTTAGGTTCTTTACAGAAAGATGGGTTCACAAATACCCCTTCTTCATATAAAAAACCATGGCACTGTATGTACAGCCCATGGTTAAATGACAAATTTAAACGAAGATTTTGGAACGCAAAAAACTATTTGCGTTTCTTCATTGTCCCAATAGGCTGTACATGAAATACACTCTCTGACGTCAATCCATTAAGTTGTCTCATCATACATCCCTCCTTGGGTTTTATTAAAATTACTTTACTTTTCAACTATAGCAGTATATGCATAATTTGTAAATAGATGCATATTTTTTATTTTGAAACAGAATCTCCTTTGTATCCGGTAATGATTCGTTTAATCATGGCCATGTCCATATTTAATGGTTTAGCTTCTATCTCTTTTAGTAATTGCTGCGTGTTTGCGTCATCAAATGTAATGTTTCGATTTAGATAATTTTTATATACATCTATAACACTGTTTAACAGCTTTTCCTCTTCGTTCAAGAATGGTTCATAATCATACGGAGCAAGTTTAAAAAGCTCGAGACCTGCTTTGTCTCTCATGATCTGAAAAACATCAGCACTTAATGGCGGATTGCTGTTTGTAATATGGTATATGTTATTTTCTCTGCCTTTTTTCAAGACACCTGACAAAACATCTGCCACATAATCAACCGGTACAAGATTTTGTGTACTACCTTTTTCACAAAGCAAGTGAAACACACGGTCGCCCATACCTTTACGCTGAAATCTCTTTTTAAATACTTCCAAACTTCTAAGCAATCCGTACAACGTGAATTTGGAGTCTGCTTCCCCTGTCTCTGAGTCCCCAATAATAATTGCCGGTCTCAAAATCGTTACATTAAAGCAGTCTTTAAACTCCATACATAGATGTTCTGCTTTACATTTGCTCTCTTCGTACGGGTTGTTAAAGTTGTTGTCCACGTCATGCAATTCTTCTTTTGCATACTCGTCCTTTCCAAGTGTATAAGCTGTGCTTACATAATAAAATTGGGAAACGCCCATTTTCTTTGCTGCATGGAGTGCATGGCGTGTACCTGTATAATTTATTTGAAAAAGTTCCTCTTTAAGATCTAAATCAAACTTCACAAGAGCAGCCATATGATAAAAAGCATCAATTTTACCAACAAGCTCTTGTTCTGTATCTTGAGTCATACCTAAATGAGGGAGTGTAATGTCCCCTTGAATAATATGAATATCGCCGTTCAAATCAGCCGTCTTCAAAAGAAGCTGTTCAGCTTTTTGTAAGTTTCGCGCCAACACGTAAAGAGTATGACCTTCACGTGCCAAGTTTTGAATTAAGCGACCACCTAAAAAACCAGTTGCTCCGGTAAGAAAAATATTCATTAAGCCGTTCCTTCCTATTCCTATATCAGCATACTTCTTCTATATAGTAACACAACATTACTGCTATGTTGCCGGTTTCATGAGATATGCAGGATATAGCAAAAAAATAAAGCTGCTATTCAAGCAGCCTTATTTTTCATCATCTGGTTTTGCTATATTAACAGCTGGCATCTCGCTATTCATGTAATCAGTAGGATGCCCATCCGTTTCTTGATTTTCATCATAAAAATAGGCATTGATCTCCTGTTCTGCATGAGCAGTTGGATCTTCATAAGGTTTACTATTTTTTCGTTCTCGGTCCACAGCTACTCTTCCTTTCCACATGTTTCACAAGCTTTAAATACTTCTTCATATTGAAGTGTTTCATTGGCATCGAATGTGTAGTTGCAGAATTGAACAACTCCATTCTGGTCAATAACAAAGCAGGAACGAATGGCAGTACCATTTTCTTCGTTTAATACATCAAACTGTTTTGTAACTTTCTTATGCCAGTCTGCTAAAAGTGGGTACGGAAGGGTTCCAAGTGCTGCAGCAAAAACATTATGTGAATAAATATGATCAACACTGATCGCTAGCACTTCTGTATTGGCATCTTTAAAACGTTGGTAATCCTCTTTCCAAGAGGTTATTTCCTTTATTCAGCCAGGGGTGAAGTCCAGGGGATAAAAAGCCACAAGGACATTTTTCTTCCCTTTAAAGTCTGATAACGAAATATCTTTTTTCAATGTGGATGGCAATGTGAATTCTGGTGCACGGTCACCCTTTTTTAACAATAAACCCACCTCCTTGCATCATAAGAATATACTTCCCCGATTATATAAAAGAAAACGTTGGAATATTTAGTAATAGCATGATGAGGACTCAAAAGCTTAAGACTTATAAATACCACTTCAAGACTTATAAATTTTTCCGAAGACTTATAAAAGAAAATTTCAGTACAAAAAAGCCAGGGACCGCGAATCCCTGACTTCATTTTTGCTATTTTGTTTCAGTTACTACTGTGATTACATCTGTTTCTTCTGTTGTATCTTCTTCAGTTGCTGGCACTTCAACAACTTCTGAAGCATCTTCTTCTAAAACTTCTTCAACTGCTAAAATCGCTGCGTTGATTGCTGCATGAAGCTTCGCATTTTCAGATGCGTGCTCAAATGCTAATGCACGAATTTTGTTCAAAAGAGCAGAAACTTCCTCTTCAGTTGCTGGTGCTTCTTCCGTTACTTCTTCTTCAGTCGTAGTCTCTTCAGTTGCTGGAGCTTCTTCCGTTACTTCTTCCTCAGTCGTTGTCTCTTCAGTTGCCGGAGCTTCTTCCGTTACTTCTTCCTCAGTCACAGTCTCTTCAGTTGCTGGAGCTTCTTCCGTTACTTCTTCTTCAGTCGTAGTCTCTTCAGTTGCCGGAGCTTCCTCAGTTACTTCTTCTTCTGTTGTTGTTTCTTCTTCAGCTGGTAATTCTTCTTTTGCTTCAGCATGTACAGCAGCGTTTGGTGCAGCATGCAATTTTGCGTTTTCACTTGAACGCTCAAATGCATTAGAATTCATTTTGTTTTGAAGAGATTTGTTTTCTTTTACTTCTTCAACATCTTCAGAATCTTCTTCGTCAGAATCGTCATCCTCTTTCACTGCATCTTCGTCAGCAATTACATCTGGTTGATCTTCTTTTTTAACTGGATTATCTTCATTTTCCTCTTGAACAGCTTTATCTTCTGAGTCTTCGCCTTCATCATCTTCTTTATTCACTTTTTCGTCAGAGTCGACATCGGAATCTTCGTTGCGAGTAGCATCCTCTTCTTCAGTCACTGTATCTTCTGTTTTACCTTCTTCAGTATCTGTTTCAGGAATTTCGATTTCAATTACTTCTTCCTCAACAGGCACTACAACTTCTTCTTTTGGCTCTTCAGTTACAGGTTCTGTTACAACTGGCTCTTCTGTTTTAGTAGGTACAGCATGAACAGCTGAGTTTGGAGCAGCGTTTTTCTTTGCAGTTTCACTTGCATGTTCAGCTGCTTGAGAATGACTCTTGTCTTTTACAGGCTTTTCAGCTTTTACTGGTTTAGCCATTTTTTCAGTTTTAACAGGTTTTTCAGCTTTAGCTGGCTTTTGAACCTTTACTGTTACCTTAGCTGGTTTTGCAAAGTTCTCATCCTTAGCTTGTACATTTCCTTGAGATGCTTTTGCGTTCTGAACAGCAATCGCTTTCTCAGATTTATGACCAGCCGCTTCAGCAGCACCTGTTCCTACTACTGCTGCAAGAGTTAATGTTCCAGCAAATACTAAAGATTTTACAAATGTACGGTTGACTTTTTTCATTATAATTCGCTCCTTAAATTTTCAGATAGTTGTTTTACATCACACAATCTTTTTGAAAAATTAAAGAGCTTTTTTCCGGTGGTTTTGATGGCGGTGCGTTCACCCATTGACTTCTCAAGAGGTCCATTCTGTTAAAATACACAGAAACCTTTTCACTTTCAGCAAAGATCAACGGCAGAACTAAATTAGCTTTTACATTAGCTAAAGACGCTGTCCCTGTCCCGCCATCCGTGTTAGTGGATGAATGGGACGATCCTTGTCCTGAGGTCGCAGGAATCGCCTGAGAATCTTGATGTTTTGGATCTGGTTTAAATGGCAGATTCTGAGGAAGTTTAGACACAGCCTTTTTCTGCTGCATCACTTTAACTCTCTCATTGTTTAAAACACCATTCTTACTTTGTTCCTTAACTGTTTCTTTAGACAATTCTTTTTTGGTTAAAGGTGATTTTCTATGTATGACTTTTGTTGTTTCAGCCTTTTTAACTTGAGGCTGCTTTATTGGAACATTCTTTTCAGATTGTCTTTGAGGAACTGATTTTTTTATACCGCTTGAGTTCTTTGTATGCTGAACAGTTTTCTGTTTTGAAACACCAGCTGGATTTGCTTGCCTAACTTCGGAACTTCTTTCAGAACCTTTAGAGTCAGGTCTATTCACTTCAGCTTTCTTAATATTCACGTCAGAATGCTGTGTTTTCGATTTCTTCTCTGGTTGTTTTGTCGTTCGTTCTGAAGTTTGTTCTTTTGCTTTTTCTGGTTGGACAGCTGATTGAGCATTTTGTTCAGCAGCTGGATTCTGTTTCGCAGTTTCCTTTTCAGCAAAAACTTCTGCAGGTATAAAAAGGACGGCACCCGCGATCAAACTCTGCATAATGAGGTTTGGTATTCGCATAAATTCACCTCCCTTCTTTCAACTATATATTACATCCATTTCATGAAATATTTGTCGGTCTTTGTCCAAAATAGTTAATCCTTCCTAATCAAGCCAATACTTCAATTAAAAGCAAGAGGAACTTTGTCTTAAAAATGTTTTCGCACATCCTTGGAAAGCGAGCATTCTATTACAAAAATCAACCACTGCCAAGAGCAACAAAGATTTCCAAAACTGTACATGAAACTTTAATGATAAAATATCGTATATTTCATTTAGAGAGGCTAAGGAGGTCTTTATATGAGAAGTGCTAATCCTGCTTTAAAAGGTTCAACTTTTGATAAATTTAGAGGAACGTCTTTTAGTAATAGAATGACATTGTCAGGAACCGTCTATAAGACGTTTGCTTTGCTGATTGTATTGATGGCAACAGCGATATTTACATGGTACCAATATCGTTTAGGAAATCCTGTCGGTCATTATATTGTTATCGGTATGGTTGGAGGACTCGTTACAGCTTTAATCGTTGCTTTCGTTCCTAAAACCGCTCCATTGCTTGCACCCGTTTACGCAGCGTTGGAAGGCCTGGCTGTTGGGGGAATATCAGCAAGCTTCGAGTCGCAATTTAACGGAATTACATTGCAAGCTGTAGCTTTAACATTCGGAACTTTGTTTGCCTTACTGCTTGCATATATGTTCAGAATCATTAAAGTTACTCATAACTTTCGATTGATTGTATTCTCAGCAACAATGGGGATCATGCTTGTTTACCTTACTAGCTTTATTTTAGGCTTTTTCGGTATGAGTGTACCTTATCTTCACAGTACAGGGCCGATTGGTATAGGAATTAGCTTATTCATCGTCGCTATCGCTGCACTCAATCTTGTACTTGATTTTGACTTTATTGAATATGGTGCAGATCGAGGTGCACCTAAGTATATGGAGTGGTACGGAGCATTCGGGCTTATGGTCACTTTGATCTGGCTGTATTTTGAGATCTTGCACTTGCTCGCTAAATTAAGAAGCCGTTAAAGAAAACTTGGCTGACGCCTAGCCTTTATCGCGTCAGCCATAGTTGCGCTTATACCGAGATCCTAAACTTGTTGCCACGTCAAAAATCATCGTGTTAACAAGTTATACTTTCTGATCGTGTAAAAAAAAGAAGCCGATTATGGCTTCTCTTTTCTTATGTTAAAATCGCTATCCATCTATAAACCGTCCAGCATCCAACGCCAATATTAACAGCGTAAAGCGCCATACCCATTGCTTTGTTTGGAAATGTGATTAACTGTACCACATATAAAATCCCCCACAAGATGAGGATAAGCACTGCCCACACTAGACTGTTATAGTTACTTTGCATTATCGCTCCATAGCTAAAGATCCACGTATATGGAAGAAGCAAAATTCCTGTAGCAAAGTACGTTCCATGAACCACGTGTCTTTGAATTCTATTTGAAAACGGAGCTGCCTTACATGTCAAGCTGTACAACAAGGCGATTCCGAAACCGAATCCAAGAAAAAATACAACTTGAAAGATCTCATAAAAGAACACTGGCAGGATTTGAAATGCGCCGATCCAAAACAATCTGCTGAAAAATAATATGGTTAAGCCCAGCAGTACTCCGGGAATCGAGTATATAATTCTTATCCCTTTCCAGACGGTGAAGCCTAACAAAACTAAACCATAAATAAAAAACAAAAAACCCAGCAGTTTGCTGGAAAAAAGAAGTAAAAAACTATATAAACAGAAAAGAACGGCAAACGCAATATGAAACATATAATCATATTTTGTATGCTCAAGCTTTACGAATGTAGTATTTATTGGAAACATGCTGCACCTGCCAAGACTAGTCGTGTTTATACATTTATCGTCAAAGATATGTCTTTTGTTAATTATTCCTTTGGCACTTTAACAACGCCCCGTACGTGCCATAGGTGTATAAGCTCCAACCGTTTGCGATATTGTTTCGCTTGAATCCTGCCTTTTTTGTATCTTTTCTTCAACAACTGCATGTAATCTTCAATCTTCATATGATAGTCATCCATTATATTTACCCACCCTCACCAATTATCTCATTGTCATATTCCCGAAATTAGTCGAAATGTAACATGAAATTTTAAAAAAATTAGTGATTAAAGTGAGTAACTTGAGAAGAAAGTATTACTCCCCGAGCTTCTTAATATCATTTAACAAGTCGGTGTAAACCGCTATGTCATCTAACAAACCACTTTCCTTCAAGAAATCCGGACTTAATTCTCCGTTCTTTACGGCAGTTAAATAATTATCAATTCCATCTTGCAACGTCTGATTATGGTCCATCACCTGGTTATGAACATCTTCAAAAACTGAAGGTGGTGTCAGTCCGTTAAATTCTTTTATATCTGCATTCATATCTTGAAGCGCTTTTTCTAGTTCAACACGGGCATTTTGATCAGATATTGCCTTTTCAGCTAAGCCAGGGATGTCTTTTGAAAATTGTTGTACATCATTTATATATTCAGTTGCTGCTGGCACATAATTTATACCGTTTGTCACGTCTTCTACCGCTGAACAACCTGTTAAAACACTGAACGATAAAAGAACAGCAATTAATGTTTTCTTCATACGATCTCCTCTTTTCTTTTTAATTTCATAATCTACTCTACTCTCATGTCACCTAACCTTCTTATACGGATTGGTGCGCAAGAAAGTTTCAAAACAGGACAACCTAGAGATGTACTATAAAAGAAAGGATGGGAAGAACATGAATGAAAAAGATAAAGAATATGAAGGCAAAAAAGATCTTTATTTGGATATCGACAGGATGATAAACGAAGGAATGGCTGGAGGTACGGTTGCAGACGAAGAAGATTTAAAACAGATCAGCTATGATTCTGGTATCACCGATCAAGAAGAACCACCTATAAAAGCAGACAAAAATAAGTAGAGCCGCTCCCATGGAACGGCTCTTTCTTATGACTTCAGCTTTCTTAATTCACTTAGAACCTCTTCGTATCGATGATTCAGCTTAACTTTTTCACTTTCATTCATACAGATGGAAAGCTGGCTGATTAGCTCAGTCATCTCGAACTGCAGTTTAAGCATCTCTTCTTCATAAGCAGATCCAGCCTTCTTCTCCTGCTTAACACGTGCTGATTTAAATTCGTTAAAATTCCCCTCAAACCATATTGCTTTTGGAGGCTGCAAATCCAAGATATGTGTTGCCGTCTTTTCGATCAACCTTCTATCATGAGTAGCAAGAATAAAAGTTCCTGGGTAAGCCATCAAGACATCTTCCAGCGCTTCTCGTGTGAAAAGATCCAGATAGTTCGTAGGTTCATCCAACAATAACAAATTATAATCACTCAGAAACAGCTTTGCTAATGCCGTCTTCATCTTTTCTCCACCGCTTAACACTTCGACTTTTTTAAATACATCATCACGTTTGAATAGCATTCTGGCCAGTATAGTCCTTACCCATTTCTCATCGTATAAACTGTTTTCCATGACGTTCTCAAGAATGGTTTTGGCAGGATTTAATAGATCTAGATGCTGATGAAAATAACCGATTTTAAGTTGTTTAGATTTTATAATATTTTCATTGCCTCTGTAGATCTCTTTGAGCAGTGTTGATTTTCCTGTTCCATTCTTTCCTGTTAAAACAACCTTCATCCCTGGTTTTATTGTAAACGATAGATTTTGAAATAGCTGTCGGTGATCAAACCCGACTGAGAGTTCCTTTACTGAGATTGCCTGTTTACCATGAATAACGGAGAAGCGCTGTATATTAAATTCAACTTTTTGCTGCTCCACTGGTTTTTCTTTTTTATCGAGCATCTCTATTCTTTTTTCGATTACCTTTGACTTTTTTTCAAGTGACCGTTTCGCCCCCTGAAGCTTACCCTTTCCTAACTTCGCTTCACTGTAGGACATGCGTGCTGGTTTATCTTTCATACCTTTTGCTTTTGACGCTTTTTCTTTCGCCGTTTTCTCAAGCCTTGCTTTTTCTTTTATATATAGTTCATATTCAAACTGTTTGCGCACGTTTTTTTGTTCTTTTTGAATCAGATACTCTGAGTAATTGCCAGTATAGGAAGTGAACGTATGCTGATCTAATTCGATAATGTTTGTGCACACCATATCGAGAAACACTCTGTCATGAGAAACGAGTAACACTGCACCCTTGAAGTGATTAAGAACTTTTGCTAGTTGATCCATTCCCTCTACATCCAGGTGGGAAGTGGGTTCATCAAGTATGAGGATATCAGGATTGAGTTCAAGTGCAGCAGCAATCTGAGTACGTGTTTTTTCACCGCCGCTCATCGTCTCATACTTTTTCCCGTTAAGGTCCCAAACTCCTTCACTTTTGGCGGTTATCGCCTTCTCCACGTCATCGAACTGGCTCACAACAGCAAATGACCCGAAATGTCGAACTGTTCCTGCATCTGCATTCTCCATTCCTGTCAGCAGCTTTAGAAAAGTTGATTTTCCTGTTCCATTCAACCCGACCAAACCGATACGATCTTCAGAAAAAAAGCTGCAATGGCTCAGTTTGTCTTAAGATCAATCTTCCTTTATATGACTTTTCTAGTCTATTAGCTTCTAATAAAAGCATAAAAAAACCTCCCATTATTACTAGAGAGGTCTGCCCAAGCCGAACTAATATCGCTAAAAAAACGTTATTATTCGTTTTTTCACAACAAAAAAACAGGCTTGTTGTTAAGTCCTAAAAATGGGCAGAGAAATCCTATCTAGCGTTCTACTTTTTTATTCAAGTAAATGGCTAAAATAAGATTAATTGCGCATTGGACGTATACACCTGTTCCTTCCGTTATTTTTCTAAATTGTAAGCGATATCCTATGAATCAGTCAAGCATCCTCGCATCATTCCTGCACCCAATTCAGATTTACCTTTCGCTGGTTCGCTCCTGGCCGAGAGTCTTTTAATAAACGAATAAATAATAGCCCCTTCCGATAAAAAGCCTGAACAGGTTCCTGCAGTACTCTTACTGGGAGCGTGACCTCACGTTTGAATTCACCAAGCTGAAATTCTTCGGCATTTAATCGATAAGAATCCATCGTTAATGACAATTTCCCTTGAACAGTCAGTTTGAATGGATCGACCATAACCTCAACATCTTCGGTACGATTCAAACCAGGAAGAGCCAATACACAGCATATCTCTTGAGGGGTTTCATAAATGTTGCAAAGAGGGCTCTCATTTCTTGTATCGGTATTTGTTCCTTGGTTAGGGGTAAAAAACTGATCCCCAAAATATTCTTCAGCCATCCTTTTCCAGTCCATCATTTGCTTCCAAGTGTCCAATTCAATCACCTCTTATGAAGGCGGCCCTAAAGGAACAGAAGGATTATCTGGATCCGGAATCTGTGGGGCAGGACCTGTAAAACCGCCTGTGTTAAATAATTGCGAAATCGGCTGAATCACTCCTGCACTCCCTATTTGGAGTACAGATGAATTTTGTATACCATCGACTCTAATTTGCTGGATGACGATCGTCTGACTAACAAAAAGATTCATTCTTCCTCCTCCTCATTTTCCGGATAAGGATTGGTTAAGAAGTTACGAACATGCTTTACTCGAGATTGCAGCTTTATGTCATTGACTGAGCCGATATGGAGCAGCGCTGAACTAGACACCCCAAGAATATCAACTTTCCCCACTCTAATAAAAGAGTTCGCGTTATACGTTTCTTTGATCTTGTATGGCGGACATATAGGCACTAAAACAGGCTGTGAAAAAACTTTGTATTTACTGTAAGGAACATTAAAAGTACCAAACTTTGTACTTTCCCTTTGTATGGCAAGTGCGGCAGAATAACAATTGATCTTATCTGAATCTCCCGTCTGAAAAACGGAAGATGAAGCAAGTGAATTAAGGTTAACACAATCG
Organism: Fictibacillus sp. UD; assembly: GCF_043558025.1. Taxonomy (NCBI): domain Bacteria; kingdom Bacillati; phylum Bacillota; class Bacilli; order Caryophanales; family Fictibacillaceae; genus Fictibacillus; species Fictibacillus sp. UD. The sequence continues at coordinate 216,026 of NZ_JARUHH010000005.1, read as the reverse complement.
ACAATAGATGTTCTGTACATAGCACACCTCTATAGCGGCACGAGTGATGTTCCTAAAACAAGTGATTCAGGCGGTGTGTCAAAAGCTGAACCAAGACTGATGCAATCTGAGTCTCCAATTAATACAACGGAGGATAAACCCACACCAATAATGCTGATTTCTCCGACATACAACTCATGGTTGGTTACGCAAAATTTCATTCTCGTCACCTCCATTAGATTTGGAATCTCTTAAATGAACGATAAATGTTTCGATTCCGCGATAGATGTCCTCTTTGGTTTTTTGAATGATATCTTTTCTGCCTCTTTCATCTTTAGGTTCATATTTTGTAAGATAGTGTTTGATCCGCCCTGGTACTTGACGCTGCACATCTTCGAGTATGAAGATCCGATAGTTCTCATCTAACGGAACATTCATTTTATTTTCAAGAGATTTTAAATAAACAGGAGCTTCTTTTTCGAAAAAGCCATCCATTACTTGTATCATCTCACGGTAGTTTGGATTTTCAATCGAACTTCGCTTCATTTCTCCCGGCATTTGAACTGTATTCTGGCCAATATTGAACTGTTCGATCAAGTCTTTGCTTTCCGCAGAATGCCCAAGACCGATATGAAGTGTCCCTTCGAGCTTCTCGACTTTTAACTGATCAAACTTGTATTCTACCGTTTGAGGTTTTGAAGAAAGTTCTTTCATTTGTTTTTGCAGCTTTTGTATCTGAAGCTCCATCCCTCTGATTTTGTCGTTCTGATCTTGTATCATCTGCTGAAGCTTACTAAGATAATAGTTATTTTCTTCGTTCATACGATCAGCTCCTTAGTAAGATGTATGCCCTCTGCCTAAGGAATTTGCTTGTCGTTTAAAAATTTGCTGCTGCAGTGTTGTCATTCACATCAGGATCTTGCGTATACGTAACGTTGTAGCCATTATGCACACGAAGATTATCACCCGTGTTAAAGGAACCCGCTCCTGCATACGTTTTTGCATAACTAACAGGGCAGATCGTCTGGACATCGCCTACATGAAAGATACTGCCGCTCGATATGGAGTTTACTGATATAGATCCCACTATAGCTGGCATATACGTTCATCCCCACTTTCAAGTACTCCCCACATCGTATGCATTCGCCCATCTTTCTGTTCCTGTACTTCACATTCACCTTTAGGCTTCTACCTACATAACTTATCTGTAAAGGACGACGTCACACTCGTAAATAAAAATAAGGGGGGTGCTGAAGTGCCCTGTTTAATTGTTGCTCCTATTAACATTAATGCAGCAGAAGGGGTTGTGAATTTCGGGGATACATTAGTAATCAATCCAAAAACGACAGGCAAGGGATACAGTGGTTCTGGCGGAGGAAATACAGGGAACTTTATACAAACAATAAATGTGGTCAGTGCTACAAATACGCTGGATCCTGATGTTTTTGATTCCAACAATGCCGGCAATGCGTAGGGGGAATACGGATGTTTGACAAAGGTCCATTGATGCCTTTTTTTAATAACCGTTCTATGGATGACTGGCTAAAATCTTTTGAGCAGTTCGTAAGTAAAGGGATGTCCCAATTCGAGCAATATGCGGAACAAATGTCTTTTGAGGTTGATACAGAAGAAACAGCGGAAGATTATCGAGTTTATGCAAACTTAAAAGAATATAACCCAGAAGATATTCAGATTGAAGTTCTCAACCAAGGGCTTCAAATCAAAGCTCAAAGAGAAGAAATTCGATCGATGAAAAATAAACGAACTGGGCATTTTCAAGAAAGAAAGGCCATGAAACGAACTGAGCGGTTCGTCCAGCTGCCTTTTATGTTTCGAAATGAAGATGTTAAAGCTCAATATACAAATGGAATTCTCACGATAGCCGTCAACAAAAACGGCGGAGAAATGGTGAATCCAACCGTTCCGATTCAAGTCATGAACCAAAACAGCGATACAGGCAGTAATAGTATGAACAGCAATGGTACTGCTGATGTTCCTGGCGATGATGGCTGAAACGCCTGTATAAGAGTAACGGCAACAACAGCAGAACTTTGGTTAGTAAACAAAAATGAAGAGCTCCTTTTCTCAGGAGCTCTTTTTCTATTTGCCTAATGTTGGCGCCAGCCAAACCTCACCCGTTCCTTCAAAAACATGAAGATATCCTTCGCCACTAGTAGCAGACCCAATAATAGAAGAGGAAGCTCGTTTTACTGAAAAATCAATATCCCCTTTTCTTAAGAGCGCGAAGCTGCCATCCACTTGGAGTTTTTCGTTATGAAGCTGTACCTTCATAACTTGCTGCAGTGGTACTGGACTTTGAAGAACGCAAAAGCCTGATCCTTTCAGTTTGGTTTGAAACAGCCCTTCGTCACCTTTTATAGAGGAAGTGAGCTTTTGCCTTGCCACACCTAATTGGACAGAAGGCTCCGCAGCATAAAACATTCCCCGATCTGCCACCACTTCTTCGTCGTTTAAATTCAATAATAAATAGTGGCCGTAAGAAGGTTCCAGGTAGATCTCGCCTGTTCCTTCATATAATGGTTTAAATAGAGATTCTTCTGTTAAGATGTTGGATGCCATCTTCTTCATAAATCCGCCTACTCCGCCAGCATTGCTTTTCAACCCAAGGTCACCTTTCATAAACTGCAGTGCCCCCGCTTCAGCCTGCACAGCTCCTTGTCGTAACGTAATTCGGACTTGTTTTAACGTAATTCCTGTTTCTTTTGCATAATACGAAGAACTTGATCCCGCACTAGTAACGGGCAATTGTTTATATTCGAGGACTTCAAAGGTTGCGCGACGCCCTTCTTCTTTTTCAATTACAGTAAAAAGGGATTCATTCACATAGATCACCCTCCTCTTATTAGCATACCAAAGTGTGACTTTGCGTAAACAAAGCATGGTATAATTCACATAATGAACCTTGGCTAACGCCAAAAGTTTAATAGAGAGGTGTGATTTAAATGCAAAATAAAATCATTCTTGTAACGACAGATTCATTTGGTACTGGTAACGACTCTGCTCTTGGTGAAAACGTGATGGAAACGTATTTTACGGTATTAAAGCAACAATCGGACTTGCCAGCTGCTATCTTTTTTATGAACCGTGGCGTTTACTGTCTCACAGAACAATCTCTTTGTTCGTTGCATCTTAAGGAAATGGAAGATAAAGGCGTAAAAGTGTTCGGTTGCAAAACATGTGTTGACCATTATAACGTGGAAAAGGAACTTGCTGCCGGAGAAATTTCTGGAATGGCGCACTTTGTAGAGCTTTCTGCGAAGTACGAGGTCATTACGATTGCGTAATACATAGTATTAGGAGAAAATGCTCTTTTCGTATACAAGGTTGCTTTTGTTGTTAGTAGTTGATTTCCGCTCCAGGTTGCTCGCTTTCCACGGGGCGTACGGTGAGCCTCCTGCCGCTTTGCGCCATTAGGAGTCTCCACCTGACCGCTCGTCCCGTAGGAGTCTCGCACCTTGCGCTACAACCAACTTGCATAGGAAGAGAGAAATTCCAAAGTGCAGCAATCCTTTAGAGCATAGCCTTAAGAAAGTCAAAGAAAAAGCGCACATCCCAATTTCGCGATGTGCGCTTTTTGCTAGTTATCTTCTTTCTCTAATGATTCTTTTTTCACGTACATTCGAGTCGTCTCGAATTCCAGGTTCTTCTCTGATAACGGTCTCCCTGTGAACAGGTTCTTTTCTTACAGAGAAAAGTCGTTTCAGAAGCATGCCGACTACACCATATACAATAATTGCAATGATCGTGGACAATTCAACCACAAAGCCGTTGGCAAGCTCTATGTTAGGGAAAATGGCTGCAAACGGCAAGAGCAGCGGTTGACTAAGTCCGTAAATAAGCTGTGCGAATGCGGCTCCTTCATTTGCATTAAACAGTTGAAAAATGAAACGTAAAATTAAGATAAGCTGAATGATACCAACAATAAATGAAATAATTGTAGCGGGTACGGAACGTCTCATAGCAATTCCCTCATTTCATTGGATTTGCTTATAAACATACCCTCATTCAATCAACATTATGCGTGATTAATAGGCTTGCTGCTCTTATCATGCTGTAGCAGCCAATTCATAGTAAAATCCACTATTTCTTTTTGCGGAATCAACTTGCATTCCGCGAGCCCAGCTTTCCCTATACTTACGGGATAACCAGCTTTTTCGTATGCCATTCCGATCTCCTCAAATAGTCCTTCTCGATAAATTACCTGAGTGAACGTCTCCCAAACTCTTTTTCCCTCTTTATAAAATGGGCCTGCATTTTCTTCTGTTTTGAGATTCGTTATACGGTGTTCAGCAAGGTGCATTGTTGTGTTCGAATCATAACCAACACCTAATAACAATATAAAACCATCCATTTTGTACATTTTTCCAAGCGGTGATTGTTCACCCAAACCAAAATCTAATGAATGACCGTTTATGATTGTTTCTTTATTCTTTCCCCAAGCAGCAAACGATTCTGTCGGATGATTGCTTCTTAACACTCCTGGAAACGTTCTAAATGCTTCAACAATAGCTCCCATAAAATAGGTCGGAGTGATCTCAGGATCAAAAGCTGGCATTTCCTCTCGAATCACTGGCCACCACTCTTTTGGTACTGGCGGGTTCTGCCATCCTGCAGGATCTGAATAATGAGCAGTATGTGTTGGCATGACTAATGTACCTTCTTCAGTTAGGACATCCATTAAAGCCTGAATGACGGCAACAGGACCGCCGATCACCCACCCTAAAGACTTTAAGCTTGAATGGACGATAACCGTCATCCCCTTCTTCAATCCCAATTTCCGAAGATCATCTGCTAATGAAACTTTTGTTTTCGGATAATCTGTGTTTAATTCTATATCTGTCATTCCGCTCACTACTTTCTCTATTTTTACGACGTTTCCATTATTATAGCAAAGTGGATGGATACTTTTGGATATGATTATTATTGATTGTTTTTGATTATTTGTGATTGATTTTGATTGAAAAATGTAAGGGCTTACGTTACAATGGTGTCAACGAAACTGAACCTATGGAGGTGTCAGGATGCTAACACCTGAAAGACATCGTAAAATCATTGAAGTATTAGGAGAAAAACAAGTCGTAACCATACAAGAATTAGTTGATGCAACAGCGTCCTCTGAATCTACGATACGAAGAGATTTAAGCCAGCTTCAAAAAGAAAGAAAATTAAAACGCGTACACGGCGGTGCTTCTCTTCTTCATCAAAAAAGCGAAGAGTTGAGTGTAGTAGAAAAATCCGCGAGAAATTCTTCTGAAAAAGAAAAAATCGCACAATTTGCCTCTGACTTAATTGAAAAGGGAGATTGCATCTACCTTGATGCAGGTACTACAACGCTGAAGATGATTCCGTTTTTACAAGATAAAGAAGTAACTGTCGTCACAAATGCGATCTCCCATCTTGAAGCTTTGACTGATTACGAGATTAAGACCTATTTAACAGGTGGTCTCGTAAAATCTAAAACAAAAGCACTCGTTGGAAGTGCAGCCATAAATAGCTTAAGTTCGTACCGATTCGATAAAGTGTTTCTTGGAATAAACGGCATTCATCTTCATGCCGGATTTACTACACCAGATCCAGAAGAAGCTGCGGTTAAACAACTAGCTATATCGCTTTCACAAAAAGCGTTCGTACTAGCTGACCATACAAAATTTAACGAAGCATCTTTTTCAAAAGTAGCTGAATTAAACGAAGCTATCATTATCACTAATGAAATTGACGAAGAGATTGCTTACGATTATCAAGACAAAACAGACATAAGGGTTGTGACACCATGATTTATACTTGCACACTCAATCCATCCATCGATTATGTAGCAAGCGTAGAAGATTTCAAAGAAGGCGAATTAAACCGAACAAAAAGCGCACACATATATCCCGGCGGAAAAGGAATAAATGTTTCAAGAGTGCTTAAACGTTTAGGCATCGAGAGTACAGCACTTGGCTACACTGGCGGCTTTACAGGGGCATTCATTAAGGACTTTTTAACAAATGAGGAAATTCTGCACGATTTTATCGATGTTTCAGAAGTTACAAGAATTAATGTGAAACTCAAGGCTCAGCAAGAAACAGAGATTAACGGACAGGGGCCTTTGATCACGGAAAAAGAGCAAAATTCCTTGTTTCAAAAACTTGATGAGATGAACAGAGGCGATATTCTCGTTTTAGCAGGAAGTATCCCCCCCTCCATCTCGGATAATTTTTACGCACACATCACGGAAAAATGTAATCAAAAAGGGATTAAAGCAGTTATCGACACATCTGGAGAAGCTTTAAGAAAAACGTTCAAACATAAACCTTTCTTAATTAAGCCGAATCATCATGAACTCGGTGATCTTTTTCAAGTCACGATTGAAAGTAAAGAAGATGCCATTATTTACGGGAAAAAATTGCTTAAAGAAGGCGTTCAGCATGTAATTGTCTCTATGGCAGGAGAAGGTGCACTTTTCATAAGTAAAGATGACGTACTTTTTGCTAACGTGCCTGTCGGGTCGGTAAAAAACTCTGTTGGTGCTGGAGATTCTGTCGTAGCCGGATTCCTTTCTCAATTTATACAAGAAAGTGAAATTAGAGCAGCGTTTCAATACGGAGTTGCTGCTGGGAGTGCTACTGCATTTTCAGAAGACCTTTGCACTAAAAAACAGGTTGAAATTTTGCAAAAACAGATTCTTATTGAAGAACTACCTAACTTTGGGGAGGAGTTAATATGAAAATCACTGATTTACTAACAAAAAATACGATTTTACTATCTTTAGAAGCTCAATCCAAGGAAGCCGTCATTGACGAACTTATTGAAAAACTGGACTCTGCTGGCAAACTCAATGACAAAGATGAATATAAAAAGGCGATTCTAGCAAGAGAAAGTCAGAGCACAACGGGTATTGGTGAGGGAATTGCAATTCCCCATGCAAAAACAAATGCGGTTAAGGAGCCTGCCATCGCTTTCGGCCGCTCACAAAACGGGATTGACTATGAATCTCTAGATGGTCAGAAAGCGCATTTATTCTTTATGATTGCCGCTTATGAAGGCGCTAACAATGATCATCTAGCGACTCTCTCCCGGCTTTCCAGCTTCTTAATGGATGCTGAATTCAGATCTAGACTTGACTCTGCTAGCTCAGCTGAAGAAATCTTACAAGCAATTGATGCAAAAGAAAAAGAGATGGAGAAAGACGACGATCCCATCGTTGCCTCTTCTAAACAAAAAATCCTAGCTGTTACTGCATGTCCAACAGGAATCGCTCATACGTATATGGCCGCTGATGCTTTAAAAGCAAAAGCAAAGGAAATGGATGTCTTCCTTAAAGTTGAAACAAATGGGTCCAGCGGAGTGAAGGATGAGCTTACTAAAAAGGACATTGAAGAAGCAGATGCAATCATTGTCGCGGCAGATAAGCAGGTGGATATGGAACGTTTCAATGGTAAACATGTCATTCAAGTTCCCGTTGCACAAGGTATTAGAAAGCCACAAGAGCTTATCCAAAAAGCACTGAAGCAAGATGCACCTATATACAAAAGTACTGGGAAATCTTCGTCTGTCGAAGATTCGGAGACTGCTCGTCCTGGAAGGAGCGGATTTTATAAACACTTGATGAGCGGCGTCTCCAACATGCTTCCCTTTGTCGTTGGAGGAGGAATCTTAATCGCCATCTCATTTATCTTTGGCATTAATGCAGCCGATCCTAAAGATCCTTCTTATCACCCGATCGCTGAAGCACTAAGTACAATTGGAGGCGGGAACGCTTTTGCTCTTATGATTCCAGTGCTGGCTGGATTTATCGCGATGAGTATAGCGGATAGACCTGGATTTGCACCAGGTATGGTTGGAGGATTAATGGCAGCAACTGGTGGTGCTGGTTTCTTAGGCGGATTGATCGCTGGTTTCTTAGCTGGCTATCTTGTAGTCGGGTTAAAGAAGCTTTTCAGCCATTTGCCTAACTCGTTAGAAGGAATCAAACCAGTCCTTTTATACCCACTATTCGGCATTCTCTTAACTGGTCTCATTATGATGTTCATTGTAATCGAACCTGTAAAAGCATTGAACGACGCATTAACCGTTTGGTTGAAAGGAATGGGCACTGGCAATCTTGTCTTGCTTGGTTTGATTTTAGGCGGAATGATGGCGGTCGATATGGGTGGTCCTATCAATAAAGCAGCTTTCACATTTGGAATTGCGATGATTGATGCTGGCAACTTTGCTCCACATGCTGCGATCATGGCTGGTGGAATGGTTCCGCCACTAGGGATCGCTTTATCCACTACCATTTTTAAAAAGAAATATACAAAAGCTGAAAGAGAAGCAGGTAAAACAAATTACATTATGGGAGCTTCGTTCATTACGGAAGGTGCAATACCATTCGCAGCAGCCGATCCAGGCCGTGTAATTCCTGCTGCAATTGCAGGTTCAGCTATAGCTGGTGCGCTTTCAATGGTGTTTGGCATCGGACTTCCGGCCCCGCACGGAGGAGCGTTCGTCATTCCGATCGTAAATGGAAACCCATTGCTTTATGTATTAGCGATTCTGATCGGTTCTATCGTGACTGCTCTTATTGCCGGTGGCTTGAAGAAAGAAGTACAAGAAGACAAAAAAGAACTCGCTGCTTAAGCGGGTTCTTTTTTTGTGTGCTGTTTATATTCCCTTTGGAATCCATTGTCCTAGGATCTCACCCATTTTGACTGAGCCCTTTTTGCCAGTGAAGTTTAACGCTCCTTTTGGAATACATAGAACAACTGTGGAACCAAATGAGAAATATCCATACGAATCTCCTCTTTTAACAACAGGCTCATGATTCGTGCGTTCAATCGTATTAACATTCAACGCACCAACCATAACATGTGCAAGTGGTTGACCAGCCGCATTGAGTTTGGAAACCAGCCTGTAATTACGGGTCAACGGCCGAATGCCATGGCGTAAACCTAGTTCATTAACTGGTGCAGCCTCTCGTCCAAGTGTATATACAGACTTAACTTCAGCATCCACTGGAACATGTACTTGATGATAATCTGTAGGACTTAAATAAAAAACAAATACTTGTCCTCCAGAATACTTCCTAGCTTCTGTTTCAGAACCTAAAAGTTCAGCAACTGTATATTCTTGTCCTTTTACAGTAAAACGGCTTTCCTCTGTAAGCTCATCAACAACGGATAAAACGCCGTCGCACGGACTCACAAACGCATTAGTTTCTAATGTAATCGGGCGCGCATCTGGCTTTAAATCACGTACAAAAACGTCGTGAAGTGAGCTGTATTCATGAAGCTGACGGGTCGCCTCGTTAATATTGATTTTGTACAATTTAACAAAATGCGGGATTAAAGGTTTACTTACTTTGGACTGAGCAAACCTTTTTAATGAACGTGCTATAACCGGATGACCGTTCAATTCAAACAAATTTCTATAAAATCGTGTCATATTCATCTACTATCACCTGCTTTATTTAAATGAATGTTATCATTATCGATAACGGTTCCTGATGTTGGAAATTGCTTATATGCAAAGTATAAATCATTCTGCAAAATATATCAGCCTTTCTATTGCCTTTATTGTTTCTCTTTTGGTTCTGGCACTAACATCTGCACGAGCGTAACCTTTTTATTTCGTTTAGTAGGCCTGTTAGGAACGTATTTACTGATTAACTCCTGCATACCACGGCTCAATTCTTCCCACTCTTCTCCATCTAAATAAAGATCTAATTGATTATACCCAAATATGTCTGTATTTAGATTTGTATCACCATTTAAATAAGCTTCAACGTCTCCAGTAATATTGGATATAAACGTCATAAACATCTTCATGTGGTCTTCTTTTGAAAGATTAGCTGCTTCCTCAGCTGAAATGTATGCCGTATCCTGTTCAAGCGCATAAGTCCGTTCAACAGCACCACGGATCTTTCTCTCGTCTGTTACATATATGATCTCGTTCTTATTAAGTACGTTTAAATGTCGATATAGTGTGGCTTGCGGGACATCTGATATCCATCCCCTTAATTCCGAAACGGTAGCTGAACCTTTTGCAAGGTGCTGTATGATCTTCATGCGAACAGGATGTAAAATTAAATCCGCTTTACTTTTTTGATTCATAAAACCATCCTTTTGTTATTGTTATCGATAATGATAATAATAATTGTTAAAATTGTCAACAAAAAAAGCGCCCTGTCAATAGGACGCTTCTTCATCTTCATGCTGCTGCATGTTCATTATTTTTTTCATCACTTTTACTTTGACCGATACTCCAACCTGTGAACGCTAATAATAACGTAAACATTGGTGATAGCCATAGGAATAAAGCAAATGGGATATATTCAACAACGGATACCCCTAAGGTTGAAGCGAAGAATGCACCACTTACACTCCAAGGTACGAGCGGATTAACAAGTGTTCCACCATCTTCTACTGTTCGAGATAAGTTTTTTAATGGAACTCCCGATTTTACATAAGCATCTTTTAACGCCTGGCCCGGTAAAAGGATTGAAAGATACATTTCACCTGCAAGCAAATTGATCCCAACAGAAGAAGCTAGTGTTGTCGCAATCAATTTACCAGCTTTTTGTGTTGTGTCTTTTACTGCTCCAAATAACAGATCGAACATTCCAAGAGCTTGAATGACTCCACCTAATGCTAGAGCTACTAAAACAAGTGAGATCGACCACATCATAGCCATCAGTCCACCTTTGTTGACTATGCTATCTACTGTCGCGTTCCCTGTTTCAGCCTGTAATCCGTTCTGCATCACATTGATCACTTTTTGCAATGTCAGATCAGGCACTAAGAAAAATCCTACTGCAATTGAAACAATTACTCCGGTTAACAAGATAGGTATGATCGGCAGTTTGCGGAATGCTAAAACCAAAACAACGATCGGTGACACAAGTGTTAAGGCATGAATTGGAAATTCACTTGAAAGCACGGATTGAATTTCTTTGATTTCTTGAAGATTTGCGCTGCCTCCATTTCCTCCGAGAAAAAAGAAAGCGATAGCTGTTAAAATAAATGCAGGTACAGTCGTCCACATCATATGACGGATGTGTTCAAACATATTCACTCCCACAACCCCAGGTGCAAAGTTCGTTGAATCCGATAATGGTGACATCTTGTCTCCAAAGCATGCACCAGATACAATTGCACCCGCTGCTAATGCAGGATTAACGCCCAGCACGTGGCTGATTCCCATTAGTGCTACACCCACCGTACCAACTGTCGTGAAAGAACTTCCAGTAAATGTGGAAACAATCACCGTAATGAACAGCGCACTTACTGCGAACCACTCTGGTTGTATGATATCCATTCCGTAAAACAAAAGTGTCGGGACTGTTCCGCTTAACATCCAGCTGGCAATGACAAGTCCGACCGTCAATAAGATCATAATCGGCTGCAATCCTGATATGATGCCGTTTAGTATTCCTTTCTCAATCGTTTTCCACGGAGCTCCGAACGCTGCACCTACAGCTCCGAGCAATACTAAACAGGCTAATAACGGGATATGAGGTTCTACTTTTATATATACAAGACTCGTAAACATAACAGCAAAGATCGCTGCAAATAAAACGAGTGCCACTGGCAATGTCATTTGTCTTTTCATGATGAATCTCTCCGTTCGTATTAATCAAAAGATTAATTCACTATTGCACTTAAACGCTTTTATGCGTTGAAGTGTGTGTGTAACTGTTTTTCATGATAACGGACTTTATAGAAGCTGTCAACATCACCAGCATGGTAAATTAAAGAAGAGACATTGAACGGAGGCTGATTGGTATTGTACAAAATTCGAAGTTCTGTAAAAGCATTGATTATTAAAGATAACCACGTGTTAACGATAGAAAAAGGAATTAAGGGCAGCAGCAAATATGTTATACCGGGTGGTGGTCAAAATTTTAACGAGACCCTTGCTAATGCAGTCGTACGAGAGTGTTTCGAGGAAATCGGAGTAGAAGTTCAGGTTGGTAAGCTCGTTTGGGTTCGAGAATTTATTAGTAAAAACCACATCATCGAGCAGCAGGAAAATAACCAAGCACACATCGTGGAGCATATTTTTGATGTGAAGATTGATGAAGGAATTCTTGACGAGTTTTCACCCAATGAACCCGATTCAACTCAACTCGGTGTTGTTTGGCTGCCTATTTCTAAACTATCTGAATTTAATTTCTTTCCGAAAGAACTAATTCCTATGATTCAGCAGATAAATGATAGTAAATACATAGGACAAACCTATGTTGGTGACATCAATTAGTACAAGACATAACAATCAAGCGAGTTATTAAAGACAAAAAAGAGCAGGCTTCATTACCTGCTCCTTTTCTATCTATCTTCCCCGTCTCGCAAAATCAACGAATCGGAACTTATCTAATCGGTGGCGTGACTCTGTGTATTGAAAAAGGCTGGCATCATCCAGGTACACATAGTTTTTCACGACTACGATATGTTTGAAGCCGCCTAAATCCAGCAATCTCTTATCTTCTTCCGTACAATCTACAACCACGATTTCTTTTTTGGCAAAACTGATCTTCAATCCTAACTCATTCTCCAAATAATCGTAAATGGATCTTGCTGCAATTTCCTTCGAAAGCTTTGGAACATATTTTTTTAAAAAATAATCTTTGTCCAAAATGATGGTCTCACCATCAATTTGTCTCGAACGAAGAACTTTCCATATCAGCTCGTCTGAATCTGTCTGCAGCTGCTGCTGTAAAAATTGGTCTGGCTCGATCAGTCCGAAATCATGAACGGTCGTTACACTGCTTTTCCCCATCGTTTCTGAAAGCTCTTGAAAGCTGACTAGACCAGAAATAGGAAAGCTGAGCTTGTTTGTTTCTAAGACGATTGAGCCTTTACCACGAATCTTTTGAATAAATCCGTTTTGGGATAAGAGGTTGAGTGCCTTTCTGACCGTTTCCCTAGACGTATCGTAACGGTCAGCAAGGTCATGTTCTGAAGGAAGCTGCGTATTCGCACGAAGCTCTCCTTCTTGTATTTGAGTTGATAGCTCTTGATAGATTTCTTGAAATTTATTTTTTCGCATCATTATTCACCATGAATATTGTAGCATTATTTTTTTAAGTGAAAAACGACAGATTCATACGGTCTTAATGTGAATGAAGTAAAATCTTTGGCTGCGGATTCGTAATTGCTGATCAACACATTTGAATCTAGACTTGAAACATCGATATCTTCAGGAAGATTAAAGTCTGATTCTTTTCCATAGAAGTTATTAATGACCAGCAGTTTCTCCCCATTCTCTGCGTTACGAACATATGCAAAGATCTCAGGGTGATTCTCTAAAATCAGCTCGTAATCCCCATACGTTATTAAATCCACATCTTTTCGAAGCTGATTTAATTTTTTGTAATGATAAAAAATTGAATTTTGATCGTTAACTGCAGCTTCTGCATTAATTTCTTTATAGTTCTCAGCTACTGGAATCCAAGGCTCACCTGACGTGAAACCTGCATTGTCACTGTTATCCCATTGAACAGGCGTACGCGAATTATCTCGTGATTTGTGTTTTAGGATTTCTAATATCTCGTCTTCACTGCGTCCTTCTTCTTTCAATAGGTTGAACATGTTTAACGACTCAACATCACGGTACTGGTGGATAGACTCAAACTTTGGATTTGTCATCCCGAATTCTTCACCTTGATAGATATAAGGTGTCCCCTGCATCATGTGGATGGTTGTTGCGAGCATTTTCGCTGATTCAACTCGATACTTCCCGTCATTACCATAACGGGAAACGATTCGCGGCTGATCGTGATTACACCAGAATAGAGCGTTCCAACCGCCGCCTTTATGCATTTCAACTTGCCACGTTGACAAGATTTCTTTTAGCTTTAAAAAGTCAAAATCAGCGACACTCCACTTCTCACCGTTTGGATAATCCACTTTTAAATGGTGGAAGTTGAAAGTCATGCTTAATTCGTTCCGATCGGGGTTTGTATATTTTACACAGTTATCGATCGTGGTAGATGACATTTCCCCTACAGTAAGAACGTCATATTTTGAGAAAACTTCACGGTTCATCTCTTGCATATATTCGTGTACTCGCGGTCCATCTGTGTAGAATTTACGTCCATCACCAGGAGGTACCGAACCATCGTCGTTTGGAAATTCTTGATTTTTTGAAATGAGATTGATCACATCCAGACGGAATCCATCTACCCCTTTTTCAAACCAATAGTTCATCATTTCATATACCTTTTGACGAACTTCAGTGTTTTCCCAATTTAAATCTGCTTGAGTTACGTCAAAGAGATGGAGATAATATTGACCTGTTTCCTCATCAAGTTTCCAAGCAGATCCTCCAAACTTCGATATCCAGTTCGTAGGCTCTCCATCTTCAACAGGGTCTTTCCAAATATAAAAGTCACGGTAAGGATTATTTTTTGATAGTCGTGAAGCTTGAAACCATTCATGTTCTGTACTTGTATGGTTCACAACGATGTCCATAATGATTTTTAAATCTCGCTTATGAGCTTCCGCCAGTAAACGATCAAAGTCTTCCATCGTGCCATAATCTTCAAAGATTTTATAATAATCACGAATATCATAGCCGTTGTCGCGCTGAGGAGAGTCATAGATAGGAGTCAGCCATAATACGTCTACTCCTAGATTTTTAAGGTAATCAAGCTTGTCTATAATTCCTTGTATATCTCCTGTTCCGTTGCCTGTCGTGTCATTAAAACTTTTTGGATAGATTTGATAAACGACCGATCGCTTCCACCATGGTTCTTTCTTCATATTTTCCACCGCCATAAAATTGTAGTAGTCATGAAAACAACCGGAAATTCGTGCTGCTCTCCCGGTTGTTCCTGTTAATTTGTTTTACTTGGCTTTTTTAACTTTTGCATAAATGTATGTTAGTACAAATGGTACGACGAGTGCGATCCCCATCCCAATAAAGAAAGATCCCCAGCTGCCTGGCAGGATTGATAGGAATCCTGGAATACCGCCGACACCAATAGATGATGCGCGGACTCCGGCAATCGTAATCACGATACCTGCAATTGCAGAACCGATCATCGCGAAAATGAAAGGATAACGGAAGCGTAAGTTCACCCCGAACATCGCCGGTTCTGTAATTCCAAGGTAAGCGGATAATGCTGAAGTTCCAGCTAGTCCCTTAAGCTTTTCGTCACGTGATGCGACAAACATAGCAAGTGCAGCCGAACCTTGAGCGATATTAGATAGTGCAAGCATCGGCCATAAGAATGTGCCGCCTGTGTTTGAAATAAGCTGCAGATCGACCGCTAAGAACGTATGGTGCATTCCTGTTACAACGAGTAATGAATAGAAACCGCCATAGATCAATCCGCCTAACCAAGCAAAGTTATCAAAAATAGATACGAAAAAGTCCGTAACAGCATTACCTATTGAGAATGTAATTGGTCCGATAACGATGAATGCTAAAAATCCTGTAACTAATAATGTAATCGGCGCTACTAATAAAAGCTGCAATGCATCTGGAATTCGCTTTTTCAAGAAAAGCTCTATTTTTGCTTTTTGCAAGAACATAAGATGCGATTAATACTGGCAGAACTTGACCTTGGTAACCGACTTTTTCAATCGGAAGTCCGAATAGATTCCATGTTGGAATGTCTTTCGTCTTACCATAGTCCCATGCATTTAAAAGATCTGGGTGGACAAGCATCAATCCAAGAACGATACCTAGTAATGGACTTCCGCCAAATTTCTTAACCGCTGACCAGCCGATCAGTCCTGGCAAAAATACGAATGCGGTGTTCGCGATTAAATTAATGATTCCAGCTAGATCTGCCCAGTTTTTATGAACATCTATAAATGATTTCTCATCATAAAAAATTCCTGGACCTGTAAGGATGTTGTTGATACCCATCAATAGACCTGCAGTTACGATGGCAGGGAGAATCGGGATAAAAATATCTGCAAGAGCTTTGATCGCTCGTTGAAGTGGATTAAGCTTCTTACTCGCTTCGTCTTTAATGTCTTCTTTAGAAGCTCGGCCGGTTCCTGTGATATCGATAAACTCGTTGTACACTTTATCAACCGTACCCTGACCGATTACGACTTGATATTGGCCGTTTGTTGAGAAAGATCCTTTTACTAGATCAATTTCCTCCAACGCTTTCTCGTCCACTTTTCCTTCATCTTTAAGAGCTAGACGCAGGCGAGTAACACAGTGCGTTGCTGCTGATATATTTTCTTTACCGCCAAGAGCTTCGACGATTTGTTCAGCTGATTCGCGAATTTTGCTCATAATGTTCCCTCCTAGAAACCGTTTCCATACAACGTGATAAAAAAAGTCTTATACCTCTGTACCCTTTTTTATCATTTGATGAAAACTAGTTCTTTAATCAAATGTGTACAAGCGTTTACACAAAGTACATAACTTGTATATACATATCTTGAAATTAATTTAACCTGTATATACAAATAAGTCAATGGATACGTTTTCACTGGTGCGATTTACCTGTATTGGGTAATCCTCAACTTTTCCTTTTCCCTTTATCTTTTGCTATAATCTGTTACAGGTAGAGAAACGAGAATAAAGGAGATTTTAATGATGGCACCTAATAAAGCACTTACAATTGCAGGTTCGGATACAAGCGGCGGCGCTGGTATTCAAGCCGATTTAAAAACGTTCCAGGAGCTAGGCGTTTACGGGATGACCGCTTTAAATGTCGTGGTCGCTCAAGACCCGCACCGTGAATGGTTCCATGAAGTATTCATGCTTCCACTCGATCTTTTTAAAGCACAATTAGAAACAGTCGTATCCGGAATTGGCGTTGATGCACTTAAAACAGGTATGCTTGCTTCTGTTGAAGTGATCCAAACAACGGCTGAATTAATTGAGAAGCATAATCTTCAAAATGTAGTGGTTGATCCGGTTATGGTTTGTAAAGGTGCTGAGCCTCTTCACCCAGAACTTGCGAGCACACTTCAAAATGTACTAGTTCCTAAAGCAACAGTTGTTACGCCAAACCTTTTTGAAGCAGCACAGCTTGCTGGAATGGCACCAATCACAACGGTTGAACAAATGATGGAAGCTGCTCAAAAGATTCAAGCAAATGGGGCGAAATATGTAATCGTCAAAGGCGGCGGAAAATTAGACCATGAAAGTGCCGTTGACGTTTTATATGATGGAGAAGAATTTGAAGTACTAGAATCTGATAGAATCGAAACAACGTGGACGCACGGTGCCGGCTGCACATTCTCAGCAGCTATTACTGCTGAGCTTGCAAAAGGAAAACCTGCACGCGAGGCGATCCTCACTGCTAAAGACTTCATCACAGAAGCGATCGCAGCAGGTTTTGAATTAAACAAATACGTAGGCCCAACTTGGCATGGCGCTTACCGCGAGAAATTAAACAAATAATTTATGGAGAGACTGATCTTGTTGATTAGTCTCTTTCTTTATTTTTTCAAGACTTCTAGCGGTGTAAAATTTAGAAGGCTCACAGCAAACCATCCTCGCAGCGGAGATCAACTATCCTCAAAGCTAGCAGAATTTGCAAACATTTTAAATAAGATATTTGGTTTTACATTCTCTTCACTGACAAGTTGATTGGAGCGCAAGGTGCAAGACTCCTGCGGGACGAGCGGTCAGGTGGAGACTCCTAAGGACGCAAAGCGTCGAGGAGGCTCAACGCACGCCCCGCGGAAAGCGAAGCACCTGGAGCTGAAATCAACTGCTTTCAACCAACAGAGTAAACAAACATAGGCAAATCATACACGTTATTTTGAGTTTTGAATTATAATAAGTACATCTATTCTGCACAGGAGTGTGAAGGTATGCAGCTCATACAAGCCAATGAAATCCAGAACACGCTGGATCAGCTTATTGGAAAAGAACTTTATCTACATTTAGAAACAACTAATGGTGCTTATGCCAATCACAATAACGATAGTGTCCTTACAGTTAACGCATATATCCGAAATGGAAAAGTGACTCCCCTATCAGGAAAAATCATGGGCAACGGTCCATTTAGAGTCGGCTTAAAGATCGAACTAGGATGGATTTATGCAGAAGGATTAACACATTGGGAAATTGATTCTGAAGGAAGGTTGCTGATGGCTGGCCATGATCAAGAAGGCCGCCTGGCAGTAGCTCTTCAGCTTAGCTCTTCCCCATTTGATGTATAAGGAGGTTACATTATGAACGATCATTTATTAGTGATCTTCCCTCATCCAGACGATGAAGCTTTCGGGGTGTCGGGAACGATTGCTCAACATACAAAAAAAGGATTACCCGTTACCTACATCTGCTTAACCCTTGGTCAAATGGGAAGAAACATGGGAAATCCGCCGTTTGCTACACGTGAATCGCTTCCTCTAATTCGTCAAAAAGAACTGGAAGATGCTTGTGCGGCAGTAGGAATTGAAGATCTACGGCAGTTCGGATTACGGGATAAGACGGTAGAATTTGAAGATGAGAAGTTCTTAGCAGACCAATTTTTATCCGTTATAGAAGAAGTGAAACCAACAAGGCTTATCACTTTTTATCCGGGGTACAGCGTTCACCCTGATCACGAAGCTACAGCAAGAGCTGTCGTTCGTGCAGTTAAGAGCATGCCGGAGCTGGAGCGTCCTGAACTTTTGTGCGTGGCTTTCGCAAAAAATTCTGAGGCGGAACTTGGTGCTCCACATATCGTAACGGATATCTCTGATGTATTTGAGGAAAAAATGAATTGCATTAAAGCGCATAGATCACAAACCCAATGGCTCGTTGATAGCGTAGAAAAAGATCCTGCCATGCTAGAATGGGTAAAAAACGAAAGGTTTTGGCGTTATCCATTATAATTTTATCTTATAAGAACTCGATGTCCTCCCAAGGCTTTGAGTTCTTTTTTTAGTACAGATACTTGAATTTTCAAAAAAATGTACAAATCCATGTGGCATTTTTCTCCTATTGTGGTATACTAATTGTAACAAATCGTTCACATTTTAGACGCTAATTCGTCAAAATTGTAAGCGTAAACAATACTTCAAGGGGTTGATTAGTAATGGATGTTTTTATGGTTTACTTATTCGTAGCGACTGCCACACCACTATTTTTGTGGAATGATAGTCGTAAGTTAGCCTTATGGCAAACGCCGTTCATCGCCCTGTTATGGACTTACGTTGTGTTATTTATGGCTAATGACAGCTTAAGCTTATTCGTTCATAGTTTCTTCATCACAGTCTTCATTGCAAACGTCGTATTTGCTCATTACGCAGCATACATCGTATGGGGTCGTCCATATCTGGCGAAACGCAAAATGGAAAAAGCTAAATATTAATTATTAACGTTAATCCCCTCTTTTTCAGAGGGGTTTTTGCATATTATGGAAAAATCATCTCTTGAAATTTCTTTGTATACATTGCTTTGCACCTTTCTGTCACCCTCTCACACCCTATGTTATAAATAACCCTCTTTTCTTCCGTTTTCTTCACTTTTTGCCCGTTTTCTACACTATCTCATCAAACCCTGTTGTGTTTAAATCTCACCATGTTATACTCGTTACCGTTGTATTTTTGACCGGAAAACAAATTTAACACTTAACAAAACAGGAGTGATTTTAACTAGATATGGATTTAAATAATTCAATGAATAAACGTATTGTCATTAAAATTGGATCTAGTTCTTTAACTAGCAGACTTGGAGATATCAGCAGACGAAAACTTGAACGACTAGTGGATGAAGTTGTGAAATTAAAAGATGATGGGCATGAAGTGTTACTTGTATCATCAGGTGCAGTTGCTGCGGGTTATAGACGATTAGGCTGTCTAAATCGTCCAACTTCTTTAGCTGAAAAACAAGCTGCAGCTTCTATCGGACAAGGTCTTTTAATGGAAGCCTATTCTGAACGATTTGTTTCGCACGGATATACCGCATCACAGATTTTGATTACGAGAAGTGATTTTTCAGATCGTGATCGCTATCACAACGCTCGTAACACAATAAATGTACTTTTAGACCGTGGTATCATTCCGATCGTAAACGAAAATGACACTGTTACCGTTGAACGCTTGAAGTTTGGTGACAACGATACGCTTTCAGCAAAAGTTGCAGGTCTTGTTGATGCAGACCAGCTCATTATTCTATCTGATATTGACGGGCTGTATACAGAAGACCCTCGAAAAAATCCAGAAGCGAAGTTACTAACGAGAGTGAATGAAATCACACCAGAAATTGAAGAATCAGCAGGTGAACCAGGCAGTGAAGTGGGAACTGGCGGTATGCGCTCTAAGATCGATGCTGTAAAGATTGCCATGGCGTCAGGTATCTCGTCATTCCTCGGCAATGCTACTTCAACAGGCATTATTCATCAGGCGGTCGAAGGTAATGCTCGTGGTACTTATTTTGTACCTGATAAAAACGAGTTCAACCTTGATACTAAGCGCCAATGGATTGCCTTTCATTCAGGGCCAGAAGGCGAGATTGTTGTCTCAAATAAAGCCAAACAAGGCATTGATGAACTTAAAAGCCTTTACCCTACTGGCATTCGTTATGTGAGCGGCCATTTCAAAAAAGGCTCTGTCGTTCGTATTAAGGACTTGGATGGAAATGAAGTTGGTCTTGGCGTTTCCAACTATTCGTCTAAGCAGCTGATTAAGATTAAAGGAATTTCAAGCCATGAATTGAACGATGTTGGTCCTGAAGAGGCGATCAACAATAACGATCTAGTCTGCCACACTCGTTTGGCAGTTCCTATTCACTAATTTTGAAAATAAAAAATGTAATGATTGAAAAATTCAAGGAGGCGTTGGATGAGTACTTTTAATAGTACAACCAAACAAATTAACGTTAAGGATCAAGCAAAATTAGCACAGCAAGCTTCTAAAAAGCTAGCGCTGTTAAGTGAAAAAGAAAAGAACGAAGCATTATTAACGATTGCAGATATTTTAGAAAAAGAATCTGATTTTATCTTAAAAGAAAACAAAAAAGATTTGGATAACGGCGAGGATAAAGGGTTTTCTGAAGCCTTGATGGATCGTTTGCGATTAACCGAAAAGCGTGTGAAAGAATTTGCAGATGGCTTGCGTGAGGTTGTTGAGCTAAAGGATCCTGTTGGCGAGATTTTGTCAGACTGGACGCTGGATAACGGACTAAAAGTTGAACAAGTACGCGTTCCGTTAGGCGTTATCGGAATGATCTACGAGGCTCGTCCGAATGTAACAGTAGACGCAACTGGTTTAGCATTGAAATCAGGTAATGCGATCGTTCTGAAAGGCGGATCGAACGCGATTCACTCTAATTCCGCAATTGTGTCAGTCATTCATAAGGCATTGGCCGCGACAAAAATTCCTGAAGCAGCTGTACAATTTATCGCTTCTACCGATCGAGAAGCCGCGGGCCAATTGTTTACGATGAAAGAACATATTGACGTGCTGATTCCTCGTGGCGGAGGTTCTCTCATCAAGACCGTGGTAGAAAATGCAACAGTTCCTGTCCTTGAGACGGGTGTGGGTAACTGTCACGTTTATGTGGATCAGTTTGCAGACGTGGAAAAGGCGCTGGCAATCTTGGAAAACGCTAAAACCGACCGACCAGCAGTTTGTAATGCTGCAGAGACATTTATTTTCCATGAAGCTTGGCTGGTGAAGAATGCTGCTAGAGTTCAGGAACTTTTTGAAAAGCACGGTATTGAAATACATGGTGATGAAAAAGCTGCCGAGGTATTGCCGGATGTGGTGCCGGCTAACGAAAAAGACTGGGCAGAAGAGTATTTAAGCTTAGCAGTTGCTGTTAAAGTGGTAAGTTCTGTTGAAGAGGCTGTCTCTCATATCGAGCGTTATGGCACCAAGCACTCAGAAGCGATTGTGACTGAGGATGCAGAGAACGCTGTGCATTTCTTAAATCTTGTTGATGCAGCAGCTGTATACCATAATGCCTCGACCCGTTTTACAGACGGCTCAGCGCTCGGATTTGGAGCTGAGATCGGAATCTCAACACAGAAACTGCATGCCCGTGGACCGATGGGATTACCAGCATTAACGACGATCAAGTATCGTATGACTGGTGATGGACAGGTTAGGTAATAAGATAGTAGGCAGTCCCTTTTGGGGCTGTCTTTTTTTGTATATTTTTGTAGAAACGAAGCAGGTAAATTGGCTACTGTGGCAGAATATTTTTATGTGAAAGGGGGTCGTTTATGTTAATTAAAGATCGTACGAAATCTGTTAGGATTAAAAAACTTGAAGTTATGCAGCGTAGAATTATTAGGCATCACCAAAGGTATTTATCGATAGAAGATGAGTTGAGCGGCAGATTAGCCGGACACTTCGGTGAGCAATCGAATGATTATTTTTTAAAACCTTTCTGCGATTTTTCAGTTTTTCACGATTTAAGATTGTCAGCTCATGATAGCTATTTTCAAATCGACACCTTACTTCTCTCCCCTCGTTACCTTTTGAACCTCGAAGTTAAGTACATTACCGGAACATTAGTTTTTGACCACCTCAACCAGGTCATCCGATTGAAGGATGACGGCACTGAAGAAGCTTTTAAAAATCCTATCTTTCAAGTGAAACGCCAGCAATCCCATTTGATCGAATGGATGGCGAAGAATCGTATACCTCCCATTCCCGTCCGTTCTCTAGTTGTTATGAGCAATCCTAGAACCATCATTAAGGCCCCTCCTTCGAATAAAGAAGTCCCTCAATATATTACGCATAGTCCCTATTTGCAGGAAAGAATTAAAGTGATAGATAAGATGTATGGAGAGGAAAAATTGACTAAGAAAGAGTTGAGTAAACTGTCAAAGATGCTCGTTCGACATCATATTCCAGAAAACCCTGACTTACAAAAAAGGTATCAGATTGAAGAAAAGGACATTATCAAGGGTGTTTATTGTACTGAGTGCTTTTATATGCCGGTTCATCGAAGACGAGGTACATGGACATGTCCAAAATGCAGTTTCAATTCTAAAGATCTTCATCTAAATTCTTTATTAGATTACGCACTCTTGTTTGGAACTAGCATTACAAATAAGCAGCTTTGTGAATTTCTTTGCCTTAAATCAAGACATGTAGCAAAGCGACTATTGTTTGAAATGAATCTCCCACATACAGGTGGATGTAAGGGACGAATCTATTCCTTACCTGAACTAAAATAGATGTTCTTTTTTTCTTCTGTAATGCTTCAAAATCTTTTGTTCCGCTCGTAAATCTCTAGTTCCGCTCGTAAAATCCTTGTTCCGCTCGTAAAATCCTAGTTCCGCTCGTAAATCTCTAGTTCCGCTCGTAAAATCCTAGTTCCGCTCGTAAATCTCTAGTTCCGCTCGTAAAACCCTAGTTGCGCTCGTAAAATCCTTGTTCCGCTCGTAAATCTCTAGTTCCGCTCGTAAAACCCTAGTTGCGCTCGTAACATCCTTGTTCCACTCGTAAATCTCTGGTTCCGCTCGTAAATCTCTAGTTCCGCTCGTAAAATCCTAGTTCCGCTCGTAAATCTCTTGTTCCGCTCGTAAATCTCTTGTTCCGCTCGTAAATCTCTTGTTCCGCTCGTAAATCTCTTGTTCTGATCGTAAATCTCTTGTTCCGCGTATTCAGCATAAAAAAAACCTCCTGCCATCAATCCAGCAAGAGGTTTTTCAAATCATATCTTATTCATGACTTCCATGTTCACCAGAATCATGTTCACTTCCGCCACCATGAGAACCGTGATTTTCATGGTTCTCAGTCTTCGGGGCATGCTGATCTTTATCGTGCTTTGCGTGGCCTGCTGTCATTACCCAGACAGAACCGATCACGATAACGATCGCAACGAACGCTGCGAACAATATGTTACCGATCTGCACGCGGCTTGTGAGATTACTCTTTGTGGAGTTCTCTGTTACGTGCATGAACATTAACAGCTGCAGGGCAGCCTGTAGAAATGCAAACCCAAAAATAATAATGAGAATCCAAGTCAATGATAAATCAGTTTCAAGTGCGATCCATAGTGCGAACAGCGTAAGCACGATGGACAGCACGAATCCGATTAAGTGTTTCCACGGAAAACCGTGGTGTTCATTTGCTGCAGTTTTATTAGCCATGATGCGTCACCATCCCCATCAGATAAACGGCTGTGAAGATAAAGATCCACACTACGTCTAGGAAGTGCCAGTAAAGACTGGTGATGAAAACTTTTGCAGAAGTAGCTGGCGTAAGACCACGCTTAGCTACTTGAATCAAGACCATCGTTACCCAGAAGATACCGAACGTTACGTGAGCACCGTGAGTACCTACAAGTACGAAGAATCCTGACCATGCTGCACTCGTACCAATGTTTGCACCTTCATGAATGAAATGTAAGAACTCTTGAATCTCGAAGTAAAGAAACCCGAGACCAAGTCCAAGTGTTACGGCCATCCACGTGATCAAACCTTTTACATTGTGACGGCGCATCTCATGAACCGCAAGTCCGCAAGTGAAACTACTTGTTAGAAGCAAAAACGTCTGAATCAACAAACTCTTCACTTCAAATAGTTCACCAAGAGCAGGACCGTCTGCGATACGATGTGTTAAAACCATATACGTTGCAAATAATGTTGCAAATAACGCAATTTCTGCCCCTAGGAAAATCCAGAAACCGAGAATGTTTAGACGCCCAATCTCCGAACGATACTCTAAAGGCGTGTTGGGGTCGTGTGTTTCTGCATGTGCCATTTTTTCACGCCTCCTTATTTAGAAATCTTTTCTGTTTCAATAATCTCTTCAACACTTACATAATATCCGTCATCATACTCGAATGAACGGTAGATCAATGTTCCGAATACACCGATCAATCCAACGATCGCCATCCACATCCAGTCGAATACCATACCGAATCCGGCAACGAAGAAGAATGATGCCATGATGAACGGTACACCAGAGTTGCTAGGCATATGAATCGGTTTAAGTTCATTAGCTGTTAACTTCTCAACTTTTCCTGCTTGCTTTTGTCTCCAGAAGTGGTCAAGACCTGTTACCTCTGGGATTTTAGCAAAGTTATAGAAAGGAGGCATTGCTGATGGAGTAGACCATTCAAGCGTACGGCCATCCCAAGCGTCTCCAGTCAATTCGCGCTTCGCGAAACGGAAGCTGTAGTACATGTTGTAAACAAGAACTAAGAATGCAATACCCATCATGAATCCACCGATTGTAGATACCATGTTTAATGGGCCCCAGCCTGACTCTTCACTGTACGTGTAGACACGACGTGGCATACCGTCTAGACCAAGGAAGTATTGCGGGAAGAAACATACGTTAAATCCGATTGTGAAAATCCAGAATACCCATTTACCGATACGTTCGTTCAGCTTGTAGCCAAACATTTTCGGATACCAGTAGATTAACCCAGCGAAACAAGCAAATACTGTACCAGCGATCAACACATAGTGGAAGTGAGATACTAGGAAATATGTGTTGTGGTACTGATAGTCAGCAGCTGCCATGGCAAGCATGACACCTGTAACCCCACCGATTACGAAGTTCACGATAAATCCGAGTGACCAAAGCATCGGTGTCGTAAATTGGATCTTACCTCTGTACATCGTGAACAGCCAGTTAAATATTTTAACCCCTGTCGGAATACCGATCGCCATCGTCGTGATAGAGAATACGGAGTTAACAAGTGCTCCTGAACCCATCGTAAAGAAGTGATGGACCCAAACCAAGAAGCTGTATCCTGCGATTAAAAGCATAGACCAGATCATGGCTTTGTAACCGAATAATGTTTTTCTAGAGAACGTAGAAATAATCTCAGAGAACATACCGAACGCCGGAAGTATTACGATATATACCTCTGGGTGGCCCCATAACCAGAAAAGGTTCGCCCAAAGCATATCCATCCCTGCTCCTTGCAGAGTGAAGAAATGGCTTCCGAATAAACGGTCAAATGTCATAAGTGCTAGTGCAACAGTAAGAATCGGGAAAGCGAAAATAATGATAACCATTGTTACAAGTGATGACCAAGTAAACATTGGCATACGGAACAATGTCATTCCCGGTGCACGCATCTTAAGGATCGTAACTAAGAAGTTAATACCCGTTAAGAGTGTACCGATACCTGCAATCTGCAGACCGAGCAGATAGTAGTTCTGTCCAGGCCCTGGGCTCAGCTCGTTACTTGCAAGCGGCATATAACTCGTCCAACCCGCTGATGGCGATCCACCGATAACGAACGAGATGTTAAATAACATCGCACCGATAAAGAAAGTCCAGAAACTAACTGCGTTTAAATAAGGATAAGCTACGTCACGTGCCCCGATCTGTAATGGAACAACGACGTTAATCAAACCAATCAAGAACGGCATCGCCATGAAGATAATCATAATCGTACCGTGTGTTGTAAAGATTTCGTTATAGTGCTGTGAATCAAGGAACTTCGCCTCTGGAACCGCGAGCTGCGTACGCATTAATAGCGCATCGACACCACCACGGAACAACATAAGCACAGCGGAAACGATATACATAATACCGAGTTTTTTGTGGTCAACCGTTGTAAGCCATTCGTCCCACAACCATTTCCACTTTTTATATTTAGTAAGATAGAACAGGATACCCACCATCGTTAGTACGATGGATACGTCAGCACCATAAATCATCGGGTCGCCTGTTACGAAAAATTCATCCCATTTCATATTGAAATGCCTCCTCTGTTAATGGGCATGAGAATCCCCATGAGACTCTGATTCTTCTTGCTTCTTCATCTCTTCTTCACGCTTTTTCTTTTCTTCCTTCGCTGCTCTTGAGTGAGGAATCTTCTCTTCATAACCTAAACGTTCGCGAGCATCTAACGCGTATTCTGCATTTTTAGAGTGGTCTACCCAATCTAGATGAGTTGAAGAGAAAGTCATTTCTTTCACGTGACCAGGAAGCATCAGCTTGTCGTACTGCCCCTTTGTAAGTTCTGGAGCTTCAGCTTTTGTTTCACTCGCCCATTTTTCAAACTCTGCATCAGACATAGCCATAACATCAAACGTATGATCAGTGAACCCTTCTCCTGTAAAGTTGGAGTTACGTCCTTCATACGTGCCTTGCTCGTCAGCTTGCAGATAAAGCTCTGTCTCCATGCCAGCCATCGCATACTTTTGGCCACCTAATTGAGGAACCCAAAAAGATGCCATAGAATCTGCAGAAGTCAGTTTGAACAAAACAGGCCGATCTTCAGGAATATGAAGATAGTTAACTGTTTCAATATCTTGCTCTGGATATGTGAATACCCATTTCCAGTTTACAGATGTTGCATGAATCACCAATGGCTTTTGATCTTTCGACTCCTCAGGAGGTCCTTCTAGAGAGTAGATACTCTTAACCGTCGGAATCGATAATGCAATAACGATAATAATCGGAATGATCCACCAAATCGTTTCAAGAAGATGACTTCCTTCGTTATCAGGATCATAGCCTTTATGATTTTTGCGATCACGATATTTATAAACAATAAAAGCAGTAAGTGCGTAAACAACTAGCAGGATAAATAACATAAACCAGATAGAATACATGATGAGATCCTTCTGTTCTTCTCCTACAGGTCCTTTTGGATCTAAAACAATCATATCGCTGCAGCCGCTGAGCAAAAACACGGCCATCATTAACCCGAATGTTAAAAACGGCTTCAACCGTCGCATCACCAGGTCCACCTTCCTTTCTCTATTTACAAGCATTTAATTTGCCTAATAAAAACGAACCAAAAGTGATTATAGTGTATTGTGAATTAAATCACAATGGATATCATAGGCAAAATCAAAATGACAGAAAACCTTTGCCCTCATAGTACCAGAAACCTAGTAAATGTGACCGGCTCCCTAACAAATGTCACGATTACTTCAAATAAAGCTCACAACTTTATCACAGTTTTGCCATAGAATGTTCACGAATATGGAAGAGCCTTCATGAGCTGGAAAAGAATCTTGTGCTATTTGAAAGTTCAGTTTTTAATTTTTACCCTTAAAACCTCCAATTCACACCTTCATATGAAAAATTTACAAATAAAAAACGACCCTGCCTCAAAGGCAAGATCGTTTCATTTACTGGCTAAGCACTTACTTCGACTTGGTTTTCGCTGTCGTTGTAAACGTCTGTGTCTAATTGCTTCTGAACTTTACTTGTTAAAAGACCTGAAGTCATCGCACCACTTACGTTAACTGCAGTACGGCCCATATCGATAAGCGGTTCAACAGAGATCAAAAGACCTGCTAAGGCAATTGGAAGATCCATCGCAGACAACACGAGGATTGCTGCAAACGTAGCTCCGCCCCCAACACCAGCAACACCAAATGAACTAAGCGCCACAACTACAACGAGCGTCAATAAGAATGATGGTGACAATGGATCGATTCCAACAGTCGGTGCAATCATAACCGCAAGCATCGCAGGATAGATTCCAGCACACCCGTTTTGACCGATTGAAAGGCCGAACGAACCTGAGAAGTTTGCGATTCCATCAGGTACACCCATGCTCTTTTGTGTACGGATGTTTAATGGAAGTGCTCCGGCACTAGTACGAGAAGTAAAGGCAAACGATAGAACTGGGAATGCCTTTTTCATATACGTTACTGGACTTAAACCAGCGAACGTTATTAATAATAAGTGAATTCCGAACATGATCAATAGCGCGACATATGAGGCGATAACAAATTTCCCCAGCTTGGCGATCGCACCCATATCACTAAGTGCTACCGTTTTCGTCATTAATGCAAGTACTCCGTATGGTGTTAAACGAAGAATCAATGTTACAACACGCATAATTACAGAATAGAAAGCATCAACAATCTTAGCAAACAATTCTGCATGCTCTTCTTGTTTACGTTTTACTCCTAAATATGCAACTCCAAGGAATGCTGCAAAGATTACGACTGCAATCGTTGATGTCGGACGAGCTCCTGTAAAATCTAAAAACGGATTCGCTGGTAATAATGAAAGAATCTGCTGCGGAAGCGTTAAGTCTTTTACTTCTGCAAAAGTACCTTCCATTTGCTCACCACGTGCTGTTTCCGCATCACCTTGTTCAATTTGAACAGCTTCCAGATCAAAAGCAACGGATGTAGCAATGCCGACAACTGCTGCAATAGCTGTTGTTCCGATTAAGATTGCGATAATCAATCCGCTAAGTTTTCCGATGTTCCCTTTTAAGTTCAATCGTGTGAACGCTGAAAGGATCGAGATAAACACGAGCGGCATTACGATCATTTTTAAGAACGTTACATAACCTCCACCAACTAAGTTGAACCAGTCAGTAGATTTAGCAGCTACCTCTGAATCAGCTCCATACCCGTACTGAAGTCCAAGGCCAAAAAGTATCCCTAATCCAAGACCCGTAAACACCCGTTTTGAGAAAGAAACGTGCTTTTTTTGCATGTAATACAAAACACCTAAAAGAATAAGCATAATAGCAATGTTCGATAAAACTAAGTAAGTAGTCACCTACAAGTCCCCCCTTTAGTTAACTAAAATAAATTAATACAATAAAACCTATCTGTCAAGTAGGAATTACTGCGGGATTACTTTTAGCCGCCACCTCCTCACACAAAAAAAGACAAGCTTTCAAATAAAATAAGCAAGTCATTAGTGTGTTTATGCTCGGTTCACAGAAGAAATATTTGGTTGTGATTAGATATATTCACCTTCAAATCAATTTATGCTTGTTTTTGTAGCAAATTCCTATGAGCAGGTGCTAAAATTTGGATATAGGTTATTTAAAACTGGAGGTAACTCATATGAAAAAGGTTCTATTGTTTGTCTATGATTCTTTTGCAGAATTTGAAGTAGCTATTTTAAATACGTGCTTGAGCGGATCAGAATATGAACTTGTTACATGCTCTCCTAACTCTTCCATCCATACAGTCACATCAGCAGGAAAGCTTAAAATTAAACCTGATCTAACGGTAAACGAAGTCAAAACAGATGATTATTCCGCTCTGATTATCCCTGGAGGTACACCATTTCCTTTTCTCGAAAATTCGATGGTTACAGAAATGATCCGTGCTTTTTTTGATAAAGGCAAGCTGATTGGCGCAATCTGTGGAGGACCTGCCCTGCTAGGTGCAGCTGGTATTCTAAATCATATCCAATATACAGCTTCTCTTACTGAAGATGACTCACGCTATACATCTGTTATGAACTGGAGCAATAAATGTGAAGAACATCTCGTGCTTGACCAAAATGTAATCACAGCAACAGGTTCAAACTATATCCAATTCGCTGAAGAAGTTTTACGCCAGCTTAACGTTTTTCCTGCCGGCACAGAGAATCCGCTTGAATATTTTAAAGTGCCAACAATGTCCTAACGTTTATTTACTGTTAAATCTCTAATTTCTTTTAAAACAGGCATGATGTTCATGTCTTCCTCACTCACTTCATCCCAAACGATCCCTGTTGGCTTAGGATAAGGAGAACACGTTTCGATCAACCCTTTTTCCGTAGCAATCCAGTCGACTGTTAAATCAAAAACATCAACAGGGATTTCATCTTCCACGAGCTGCGCACTTTGAATCGAAGTGATCACTGGCACTTCTTTATTGCCGAGCTCCCGAATGATCGCATACTCCCTGTCGGCGTATCCTTCTCCCTTTCCAAGTCGTCTGCCATCACGATGAATCGCCACCGAACCGACAACAATCAAATCAATTTCTGGCATTTGTGACAGAGGCAAAACTCTTCCATAATTCAAAATGCTCGAAAGACTCGCTGCTTTTCTTTCCTCCCCTTTCGGAACCCACTCTGGTTTTACTTGAATGAAGCCGTCTTTTAAACGAGGGGTTGGAACGAGAAGCATTTTTTCGTCTTTTAAATTTTGCGCTCGAAGTGGCAGCTGCGGCGAATCTGGATTCACCTTGATCACATTTGCTTCTTTATACAGTTTCATTTCTGTTATATACCTCGCAGCCGCCTCTGCCCCTTTAAAATTAGGTATACGATTCGTTAAGGGAAACGGAAATCTTCCTAATTTTTCTTCAGTCAGCTTATTCCACACTTTTTGCCTGATTTCATGTTTTGTTTCCATTTAATGAACTCCTTTTATAATCAGGATAAAAGTCACTACTTAAAAGAAGGACTATTTTCCTGTATAGCGTAATAAATTGAAGGTAGGTATTTATTCATACATATTTAAAGGGGGAAATGGGATGACTCTTTATGGCGCACTCGTATTGCTGCATGTCTTGGCGGCCATTGTCGGCTTAGGTGCAAGCTTTGCCATGCCAGTCGTTACAAAATTTGCAAAAACGGCCAGTCAGGCACGCTATGCACTCGAGGTAAACACTAAGATTGAAACATTGCCGAAGATTGGCAGCTTAACACTTCTTGCAACTGGACTTTTATTAGGTTATTTAAATACTTCATTATTTAGCGAAGTATGGTACATCGCTTCCTTGGTTATTTATGTATTAGCACAAGTTCTTGTTATTGGTATTATTCCTAAGAAACAAAAGCAGATGAGTGAAATTCTTGGTTCTCATGAAGGTGATGATCTTCCAGATTCATATCGTTCGGTCGATAAGCAACTCGATCCTTACGTATATTCTTTGCACGGTTTAGCTGTCTTACTTATTATTTTAATGGTGGTAAAACCTTTTTAATCTTCATAATCAGCTCTTCTCTTGGACACAATATGGTGTAAAGAGATGAGGAGTGAAAAACATGGCACGCGGAAGATCCTTTGAACACAAAAAACAAGGACATCCAGGAAGATTTCCTGATAATACACTGCAAAACAGACTCGTTGCGAAAAGCGACGAAACAGATTCAGTAAATCTTGCTACAAAAGAAGCATTTAAAAACCGAACTGGTGAGCAGGAATAAATAATTTGCAAAGCACTCTTGGAAAATCTTCCATGGGTGCTTTTTCTTTTTCCGATTCGGCACGCACCTATTGAGTTCCTTCCCCATTCAATACTATAATCAAGAGGGTACAAATTACTGACAGAAAAGGTGTTATATAGATGAGTATTCTAACGGTACAAGGCTTGAGCCATGGTTTTGGCGACAGAGCGATCTTTAATGATGTGTCTTTCCGTCTTTTAAAAGGAGAACACATCGGTTTAATCGGTGCGAATGGTGAAGGTAAATCAACCTTTATGAATATAATTACAGGAAAATTAAAGCCTGATGAAGGTAAAGTGGAATGGGCTAAAAAAGTGCGTGTAGGATATTTGGATCAACACACGGTCCTCCAAAAAGGAATGTCTATTCGTGACGTGTTAAAGAGCGCGTTTCAATACTTGCTCGACATGGAAACTGAGATGAACAGCATGTATGAAAAAATGGGTGAAGTAACACCTGAAGAGCTTGAAAAGCTGCTTGAAGATGTCGGTGTTATCCAAGATACACTGACAAACAATGACTTTTACGTAATTGATGCAAAAGTTGAAGAAATCGCACGCGGGCTAGGTCTTGATGATATTGGTTTAGATCGTGACGTTCAC
The DNA here is from genome assembly GCF_043558025.1 of Fictibacillus sp. UD. Lineage (NCBI taxonomy): Bacteria > Bacillati > Bacillota > Bacilli > Caryophanales > Fictibacillaceae > Fictibacillus > Fictibacillus sp. UD. The sequence goes on along the minus strand of NZ_JARUHH010000005.1, from coordinate 183,697 downwards.
GATCTGAGCGGTGGACAGCGTACAAAGGTCTTGCTCGCTAAGCTTTTATTAGAAAAGCCAGAAATTCTATTGCTGGATGAGCCAACAAACTATCTGGATGAGCAGCATATCGAGTGGCTGAAACGCTATCTCCAAGAATACGAAAATGCGTTTATTTTGATCTCGCATGATATTCCATTCTTAAACAGCGTTATTAACTTGATCTACCACATGGAAAATCAAGAGCTGAACCGTTATGTCGGCGATTACGATCACTTCAAATCCGTTCATGAGATGAAAAAATCTCAACTGGAAGCAGCGTTTAAGCGTCAGCAACAAGAAATTGCTGGATTGAAGGATTTCGTTGCTCGTAATAAAGCACGTGTTTCCACTCGAAACATGGCAATGTCTCGACAAAAGAAACTGGATAAGATGGATGTTATTGAACTTGCTAAAGAAAAACCAAAGCCAGAGTTCAACTTTAAAGAAGCTCGCACACCAAGCAAGCTAATCTTTGAAACGAAAGATCTTGTTATCGGTTATGATGAGCCATTGTCAAAACCATTGAACTTGCGCATGGAGCGCGGTCAAAAAATTGCTTTAGTTGGTGCGAACGGTATCGGTAAAACAACATTGCTCCGCAGCATCCTAGGTGAAATCAAGCCCGTTTCGGGATCGGTTGAGCGCGGTGAAAACCTGGAGATCGGATACTTCGAGCAAGAAGTGAAGTCAGCCAACTACAACACATGTATAGAAGAAATTTGGAGCGAGTTCCCTGGATTCTCTCATCATGAAGTTCGCGCAGCTCTTGCGAAGTGCGGGCTTACAACAAAACATATCGAGAGTAAAGTTGAAGTGCTTAGCGGTGGGGAAAAAGCGAAGGTTCGTTTATGTAAGCTGATCAACCATGAAAATAACGTTTTAGTAATGGATGAGCCGACAAACCACTTGGACGTTGAAGCGAAAGATGAGTTAATGCGCGCTTTGAAGGCATTCAAAGGCAGCGTCCTCCTAATCTCTCATGAACCTGAATTTTATAAAGAAGTAGCAAACGACGTCTGGAATTGTGAAAGCTGGACGACTAAGGTGTTTTAATTCTGAGACCCTCACTTATTGGTGGGGGTTTTTTATTATGTAGATTATTTTGGCAGAGGAATGGTATAGGTTGCGGCTTTTCTTAAGCCAGTCGGTTTCAGTTTCATACTATAGAGGAGTTTTTTTACTGATGACTGTGATTTCATGTGTAAAAAAGAGCGTATATCTTTGTTTTTGACCACTGGACTGAACAAAAGTGCATAATCGATGATTGCTTTTTTATGAGCATACATATAAGTTTTAGAACACCTTGTACACAACCAGTTTCTTTTTATTCTTATTAGTGCTACCTGTATACAGTTCGGACAAAAAACGCCTGATAAAATTTCATCGCGATGAATATTGTACATTTTTAGAATGTCAGGATTATGCTGAGTATGTTCTTTTAACAGCAGCGAAGAAAGCTTTTTCATATCTCTTTTTTGAAAGATAACTTCATTTTCTATATTTCCGAATTCCTTTATTTTGTTTGACAAGGTCCTACCTCTGATAATTTTTTGTGCGTTTTTTCCGTACTTTGGCGAAATCCGAATATAGGATTTTGGATTCGTTATTACAACCAGGGTATGAATTGGTATTACGGGGAACTTGTGTCTAAGCAGCCAATTAGAAAAATGATTTTTTTGTATTTCAACTTGATTTACGGGGTCTGCGAATGTTTCATCAATACCTTCTCTAGAACGTACTATCTGATCATATTGATGATCAAAATACAAATTACCTATTAAGTTCTTAACTTCAATTATGATACAGAATTTCGAATGTATAATTAGAGCGTCTAGCTGGAAATAAAGTTGGTTGTTATCGTTTCTGGGGATTCGTAAATCGTGGTAAATGTGGTAATCATCCTCTGATAATTCAGAAAGGAAATAATCTAAAGTTAGTTCTCCTTTATAACCTGCTAAGTATTTTCTATGGCTGCTCTCGATCAGTTGTTTTTGGGTGTGATTCGGAATAATTCTTTCCATTAAAACTTCATATTTTAGTAGCTTTAACGGTTTTGTCCTTGCTTTTTTTATCAACTTATCACTTCCTTGTAAATTTCAGCATTACACACATTCGCTAAGTTCGGTGTAGAATCCTTTTTTTGTGAAAAATATTTTTATAGGCCCTGAAATTGAATTTATAGGCCCTAAATTTCTATTTATGGGCCTTCAAAAAAGTTTATGGTCCTTCAAATTTTTTTATAGTCCTTCAAACTGATTTATAGGCTTTTCGACAAACAACGACAACCTCCCTCGCTCAAAAAAAAACATCTCCTGCAAAAAATTCTTCGCAAGAGATGTCCCACAATCAACTATTCAACTCTTCAACCAAAAGCGATAGCTCTTCCCACCGCTCCATCGCGGCTTCAAGCTCGCTCTCCACTTTTTTCTGCTCTACCATAAGTTCGCTGATCTTGCCGAAATCACTGCCTGCTGCAACAATTGCAGCTTCAATCTGTTCTTTTTTCTCTTCTAAGGTCATGATGCGGTCTTCAATCGTATCCCAATCTTGCTGCTCTTTATACGAAAGCTTTTTCTTCTTTTCTTTGCGCGGTGATAAAGGTGCATCATCCACTACAGCTGCTTCTTTTTTCACAGCCGCCGCCTCTTCATCCCGCTCTTTTTTCTCTTCCATATAATCCGAATAGCTTCCTTGAAACCTGACAACTTTTCCAGCCCCTTCAAAAGCAAGCAGATGATCAACGACGCGATCTAAAAAATAGCGGTCGTGGGAAACTGTCAACACGACTCCAGGGAAATTTTCTAAGTATTCTTCAAGAATGCCCAAAGTTTGAATATCCAGGTCGTTCGTTGGCTCGTCCAAAAACAGAACATTCGGCTCTTCCATTAAAACTTTTAGCATATACAGACGGCGCTTTTCTCCACCCGAAAGTTTGCGGATATACGTATATTGCATATAGCGTGGAAAAAGGAAGCGTTCTAGCATCTGTTCGGCAGTAATCGTCTGTCCATCAACGGTTGTGATGATCTGTGCTGTTTCTTTTATATAATCGACAACTCGCAGATTTCCGTCCAGCTCTTCATGGTCTTGTGTGTAATAGCCGATTTTAACCGTTTCCCCGACTTCGACTGAACCTGAGTCTGGTGTCGTTCTTCCTGCTAACATGTTTAATAATGTGGTTTTCCCGCTGCCGTTCGGTCCAATAATCCCAAGACGTTCACCAGGAACGATTAGATAATCCAGATTCCTTACAAGCTCTTTTCCGTCTAAGCTCTTACTCAGTCCATCAACTTCGATTACTTTTTTCCCAAGCCGCTGTGAACCAATCGCAAATTCTACAGACCCTTTTGCTGCTGGTCCTGTTTCTTCTTGCAGACTTTCCACTCGCTGAATTCTAGCTTTTTGCTTTGTCGTACGCGCTTTTGCACCACGGCGGAGCCAGGCTAACTCTCGGCGAAGAGTGTTCTGCCTTTTATCTTCATTCTGCAGAGCGATTTCTTCACGTTCAGCTTTTTTCTCTAAATACGTTTCGTAGTTGCCTTCATAGACATAGAGCTTACCGTTATCTAGTTCAAAAATGTGGTTCGTTACGCGGTTTAGGAAATAACGGTCATGGGTAACCATTAGAAGCGCACCTTTGTAGTTTCCTAAGAATGTTTCCAGCCATTCGACCGTCTCATTATCCAGATGGTTCGTCGGCTCGTCCAAAATCAGCAGATCTGCTGGCTGAATCAGTGCTTTTGCAATAGCAACCCGTTTCTTTTGCCCACCGCTTAAATGCTTCACTTGCCGTGAAAAATCACGCAGACCAAGCTTTGTTAACACCGTTTTTGCAACAGTATTGGCTTCCCATGCCTCATTCTCATCCATTTTTTGCTGGCTGTTCATCAAACGCTTCAGCTTCTTTTCATTCGATGGATCTGATTCCAAATTAATAAGAGCTTGCTCGTATTCACGCATCGTTTTCATAATGAGTGAATCTCCATAATAGATTTGCTCTAATACAGAAAGCTCTTCATTCAATTCAGGTTCCTGTGCCACATACTCAATCTGAAACGTATTGGCATGAGAGAGCGTTCCGCGTTCAGCCGGCTCAATTTCTGCTAAAGCTTTTAATAATGACGACTTGCCCGTTCCGTTCGGTCCGATCAAACCGATTCTTTGTTTGTCATTGATCGAAAAAGAAATATTATCAAAAAGTGTTTTTTCACCGTATGTTTTATATAAATTTTCTACTAATAAAATACTCAAAACAATATCATTCCTTAGTTAAAGTCTTTGATTCTATTGTAGCTCAACCCTGTCAGAATAGCATCTTTACCATATCATTTGGGTTTTTTCTTCATTTTTGTTATAGTGATAAACATGTTCTGAAAAGGAGTGGGCACGTTTTTGCTCAAAACGGATGCCGCTATTTTCAATTAATTAATCGGCTTTGCTTTTTTCTTGTTGTTGATACTGGATAAGCAAAACACCCAGTAAGATTTTATTGCGTATTTTATACCGCGCTTTTAACTTCAAGTTTTTTCTCACTCCACGCAAGCTCTTTTTTGCACAAAAAAGCTCAAGTATTTTCAACCTGCCAACTTTTTCATAAACAAGTCATCCGTTGAGCAAACTAACATGACCCATTTCATGAAAAAAGAAAAGGAGAGAAATTTTTACATGCAAACAGGAGTTATTATTTCTTTAGTTATTTACATGGCCGGTATGCTGTACATAGGATACTGGGCATACAAAAAAACGTCTGATTTAAATGATTACATGTTAGGTGGCAGAGGGCTAGGTCCCGCTGTAACTGCACTATCAGCCGGTGCTTCTGATATGAGTGGCTGGATGATGATGGGTATCCCAGGTGCGATGTTTACTGATGGGATCAGCAGTATCTGGATCGCTGTCGGATTAACTGTTGGTGCTTACTTAAACTATATTTTAGTAGCCCCTCGCCTTCGAACGTATACGGAAGTAGCGGATGATTCGATCACGATTCCTGACTATCTTGAAAATCGATTTAATGATACGCAGAAAATATTACGTATCGTATCAGGGCTAGTTATCATTATCTTCTTTACTCTTTATGCATCCGCTGGACTAGTATCAGGCGGAAAGCTATTTGAAAGTGCATTCGGTACAACTTATCTAACAGGTATGCTTATTACAGTTGGGGTAGTTGTAGCTTATACACTATTTGGTGGATTCTTGGCAGTTAGTTGGACAGATTTTGTACAAGGCTGTATTATGTTCATCGCTTTAATCTTAGTACCCGTTGTTGCGTTTACTGACATAGGTGACACACAAACCGTAATTGATACGGTACGCGGGGTTGACCCTTCACTTCTACAAGTAACAAAAGGGCTTACAACTCTTGGACTTATCTCCTTACTTGCTTGGGGATTAGGATATTTCGGTCAGCCGCACATTATCGTTCGTTTTATGGCGATTACATCTGTAAAAGATATTAAAACAGCAAGAAGAATCGGTATGAGCTGGATGATTATCTCTCTTATCGGTGCATCTCTAACAGGATTGATTGGTGTAGCTTGGTTTGCTAGAGAAGGAAGAGAACTTGCTGATCCTGAAACAGTATTTATCGAATTTGCTAATCTGTTATTCCACCCGTTAATTACTGGTTTCTTATTAGCTGCGATACTAGCTGCAATCATGAGTACGATCTCATCTCAGCTATTGGTTACTTCTTCTTCTGTAACAGAAGACTTTTATAAGCAATTCCTTAAGAAAGATGCTTCTCAAAAGGAACTAGTGATGATTGGCCGAGTCGCCGTTTTAGTGGTAGCTGTTATCGCCGTATTATTATCACTAAACCCTAGTGACACAATCCTTAGCCTTGTTGGATATGCTTGGGCAGGATTTGGTTCAGCATTCGGACCACTAGTTCTGCTAAGCCTGTTCTGGAAGAAGATGACGAAATGGGGAGCTCTAGCAGGTATCATCGTTGGTGCTGTTACAGTCCTTACTTGGGTTCAGTTCCCAGACTTAAAAGAACAAGTATATGAAATGATTCCTGGTTTCTTCTTAAGCTTAATTGCAATTATTATCGTAAGCTTACTGACGAAAAATCCTTCTAGAAAAGTACAAAACCAATTCGATGACATGGAAGAAACATTAGATGATTTAAAATAAGGAAAACAAAAAGCGTTCCTGCAAAAACAGGAGCGCTTTTTTATGATTTCTTAACCAGCCGTTTTGTTTTAGCAAGTTCTTCAATACTTACAGCGCCAATCCCAAACATGGCAGCTCTGAACTCAAATTGAATTCTTTCCAATTGCACGAGCAATGCATCAGGGTCTTTTTCTACTGCTGAATGTAAGAGCAATCGCCCAAACCCTGCAAGATTTGCCCCTAATGCAATTGATTTTGCCGCATCAACACCGTGCTTTAATCCACCGCTCGCGACCAGCGGAATATTCTTATTCTCATTCCGAACGGCAACAATACTTTCGGCAGTTGGAATGCCCCAATCCAAAAAGGCCGTTGCTGCTTCTTTTCTTATGTCATCTTTCGAACGGAAACTTTCCACTTGAATCCATGATGTTCCGCCTGCTCCAGCAACATCAATAAACTGAACCCCAGCTGATATAAGTCTCTCCGCCGTTTCTTGATCAATTCCCATTCCTACTTCTTTTACACCAACCGGTACATGTAAAGAACGCGAGATTTTTTCTATTTTAGAAAGCAGATTGGAGAAGTTCGTATCTCCTTCTGGCTGGAAAACTTCCTGCAAGGTATTCAAGTGCAATACAAGAAAATCGGCTTCAGCCATCTCGACTGCTTTTTTACACTGTGCTAATCCAAAGTCATAATTGAGCTGAACAGCACCAATATTCGCGATAATGGGTACATCAGGCGCCCATTTGCGAATTTGAAACGTAAAGCCAAGATCCTCATTCTCAACTGCAGCTCTCATGGATCCAAGGCCGATTGCCCACCCTTTTTCTTGAGCAGCCATTGCTAGATTCCGATTGATCTTATAGGCAGTTTCAGTTCCGCCTGTCATCGAACTGATTAAGAAAGGTGTACGCAGCTTTTTATCTATAAAGGCAGCCGAAAGAGAAATCTCGTCAAAAGAAAGTTCAGGCAATGCATTCGGAACAAAGCGATATTCTTCTAAACCAGTTGTAATGTTTTTGCCTTCAACGTCCTCATTTAAACTAATATGAATATGTTCTGTTTTTCGCTTTTCTGTAAGGTCCTTCGAATGATCCAACTTATCCAACACCTCTCCTCCTTTTTCGTTCAAGCGATTTATATTTCAAGGTTAGGATCCGAATCAATCTAAACCTGTTGTATCTCTGGATAAATATAAATGGAAGGTTAAACAAAATCGCATAGACTATCATGATGTTTCCAATCCACACAGGATTCCATATGAAAAATAATAGAGCTGGCGGCATGGAAAGCCAGTGCGTCAATTCAGCACGACGAGTTTCCGCTAAAAATTGAGCTAAATATTCAGCAGAGTCCTTCTCTAGGGTTTTCTTTGCAAACCCTCCACGATAAAAGTCACCACCATCTGGCAGGATGGTTTTCCATTTGCGTATTCCTAACGTTTCATACTTTTGTCCGTTTCTTTCCCATTTAAAAGGTGAGTCCCATTTCCGCTCTTTTGTAAAATAGGAAAACGGGATTTTGTGTATGATATATGCCACACTTAAATGAAGAACTAGCCAGGCAAAAATATTAATCACAATCGTCCAAAACGGCGAAAGTTCAACCAGCATCTACACATCTCCTTTTTCTGAAACAGGAATTTCTCTTCCCTTCCACTTTACTTCTTTTTTTATCGCACTCAAAACAAAAGACCAAACGTACACCATCGAAAAGAATAAAAAGTGTACAGGATGCCATAATGCCGACAGAAATGTAAACGTACCAACTCTTCGCATCAATAGCTTGATTTGAATCATATAGAGTATATAAAAGATGCACCAAACAACGACTTCACTAAATTCTTGAAAAACTAAAAATGGCAGCTGAAGTGTTAAACTGATTCCTCCCGTGATCCAAGCTACAGACAATATCAGAGGCAACAAAGGCGTTTTAGATGAACCTAGCGCAAAGCTTTTACACCATCCGTAAAACAAGGATTTCAGGCCTTCGGGATACATTCGGAAATAAACAGCATCATACCCTGCAAAACAAGTAACCTTAACATGCTGTGACAAAGCAACTCTTCCCATTTCCATATGTTCAAGAACCTGATGTTTGATTCCTTCGTGTCCACCAATTTTCGTGTAGGTTTCTCGATCAATCAGGAGACAAGGTCCAAACGCACCAGCAGGTTTTTTACGAAATAATGTAAAACATTGCATAGCCGCCATCACGATCATGTTAAAGAGAGAAGAAAGTCTTTCTGAAGCAGAGTTCATTTGGTGATAAGGCTGAACACTAATAATGCCGCCACTTGATTCCCATTCGCTGCATAAACGTTCTATTGCGTCTTTTTCCAGTGTAAGATCCGCATCTAAAAATAACAAAAGATCTCCAGATGAATGATTTGCTCCGTTCCAGCAAGCCCACGGTTTACCTAGCCATCCACTAGGAAGAAAATCAGGCTTTACTACAGTTACTCCCGACTCTCGTGCAACCTCTTCTGTCCTATCTTCAGAATCATCATTAACAACAATAATTTCATGAAGCTTCACACTTTGGTTCAATAAAGAAGGCAATAATTTTTTCAAGTTTGTCTCCTCATTCCGAGCGGGAATAATAACCGAAACAGACTGGGGCTGTCTAAGAGTACTTAAGGTTAGGACACGGATATTCATAAGCATGCACCACCCACAAAGCCACATGATTGACAAATATATAATGGTTGAAAACATGTCGACTGTCTCCTTTTTTAAACCTTTTATTTACAGCTTGGGCTTTGTATTCTTTTTTCAAACAATTCTTGAAAAAAGAGGAATATCCAACTTCAGTCAAGAACTGAAAACTAAAGAAATTTTTACATGATGTGCTTATTAAGTGTCCAATAATTTTACAACCGTTGTACATAAACTATACAATACAGATGAACAGTCGTACAGCAACAGCTAAGAAACACTAGTAACTTTTTATAACCAATACCGAGGAGGAGTTTGATGAAGAAAAAAGTTTTAGTTGTAGGCGGCGGACTTGGAGGATTATCAGCAGCTCTTCGATTAGCAGCTGATGGACACGAGGTAACTGTACTCGAGAAAAATGAGCGTATTGGCGGTAAACTTAATCAGCGATCTGGTAAAGGGTACACGTTTGATACAGGGCCTTCGATCTTAACGATGCCTTGGGTGCTTGAACAGCTATTTGAATCTGCTGGAAAGAACATCCACGACTACATAAACATCCAGCGCATTGAACCACAATGGAGAACTTTTTTTGAAGATGGCACCGTTATTGATGTGACAAGCGATCTGCCTCAGATGCTAAAAGAAATTGGCAAAGTAAACCCGCAAGATGCGGCCTCATTTTTCAAATATCTCGATTATTGCAGCCAGATGTACGAGCTAAGCATGAAGAGCTTTTATAAGAAAAGCTTATCCGGATTGAACGATCTGCGTGCTCTTCATAGTTTCAAAGAACTTCTGGCCATGGATCCCGTTAAATCTATGGATCAGGCAACGAAGAAGTTTATTAAAGACAAGCATCTGCAACAACTATTTAATTTCTTCATCATGTATATCGGTTCCTCCCCTTACCAGGCTCCAGCTGTTCTCTCACAGCTGATTCATGTTCAATTAGGCCTTGGCATTTATTATGTTGAAGGCGGCATGTATAAAATCGCCGAATCTATTAAGAGTGTTTTACAAGAACTCAACGTTGATGTTCGAACGAACCATAAAGTGGCTGGCATTCTAACGGAAGGCACGACGGCTAAAGGCGTGAAGCTTGAGAACGGAGATGAGCTTTATGCAGATATCGTTGTATCTAACTTAGAAGCTATTCCAGCTTATAAGACGCTTCTCTCCAACCACCCACAGGCTAAAAAGGCGGCGGAAGACCTTAGCAAGTTTGAGCCAACCGTTTCTGGATTAGTACTGCTGCTCGGTGTCGATAAAAAGTACGATGAGTTTGCTCATCATAACTTCTTCTTCTCTCAAAGTCAGGAGAGAGAATTCGATCAGATCTTTAACACTGGCATTTTAGCTGATGACCCTACCGTGTATGTAGGTATTTCTTCAAAATCTGACCCTAGCCAAGCTCCTGAAGGGAAAGATAACTGGTTCGTCCTTACACATGTTCCGCCTTTAAAAGAAGGAGAAACATGGGAAAGTAACCTTGAAAGCTACCGTGAACTCGTCCTGAACAAGCTCGAAAGAATGGGAGCGACTGATCTAAGACAGCACGTAGAGTGGGAATACACCTTTACACCTGACACGTTAAAAGAGCTGTACGGACCGAATGGCGGTTCCATCTATGGCATTCGAACAGACCGGAAGATGAATGGTGGATTTAAGATTCCTAGCCGAAGCAATCAATTTACAAACCTATATTTTGTCGGAGGATCTACACACCCTGGAGGTGGTGTACCAATGGTAACGCTATCGGGTCAGCTGACAGCAGATTTAATTGGAGAAGATTTAAAAACAGTTTCAAAGGAGATCGGGTAATATTGCAAACAGCACATCATGGCACCATGGATAAAGTACTATTCCGGTTCTTTATCTTTTGGTACAGCGTAGGGTTAATACTTCTCGTTTTTGATATTCTCCCTCTATCTTTGGAGTGGGCAAACAGTGTGTTCTTGATATTGTGCGGCATTTTAGGAGGCCTTTATTTTTATCGGACATATGGTGTTTTCGGTGCCATTTTCACGGTCATTGTTCTGATCGGAAGTATTGTAGCAGAAAGTATCGGGGTAAAAACGGGTGTAATTTTCGGCCACTATGATTATAGCGACAAACTGGGATTAAAGTGGTTAAGTGTTCCGATAGCTATCGGCTTTGCGTGGGTGATGATATTAGCAGTCTCTCACGCACTCGCTGGTGGTATTGTAAAGCCGTTTCAAACTCAAGCAGCAATACGGCTGCCACTCTATATCATAACGGGTGCTCTCATTGCAGTTGTGATGGACGGTATCATTGATCCAGTAGCTTATCTTGTGAAAGGTTACTGGTTTTGGGATGGCTCCGGGGTTTATTATGGAATCCCTTTTCAAAACTTTGTTGGCTGGTTTCTTTTAGCTAGCTTGTTTCATGTCCTATTAGTGATTGGTTTATATGCTGCAAAGAAAACCAAAACGAGCACTCATCCATACTGGCATTCTCGCACTCTAGCTGTTTTCATCATGGTCATGAGCATGTTTATTTTGTTAGGATTCACATCACAACTTTACTTAGCATCTATCGGTGTGACGGCATTAAGTTTAGCCATATTGAGTTTGTATCGATTTAAAAATACACCATTAGAGCTTCATAACAACACAGCATACAGTCCTGGAAAAAGGTGATATTCTTGATAGTCTTCTTTATTGCGCTTTCCTTAACCTTTTTGGCAGCAACAATCATAAATAGTTTCTTTTTACCCTCTCTAAAAAAGCCCTCACCAAGGGCTGATCATTCAGAGAGGGTTGCTGTTTTTGTACCGATGCGTAATGAAGAGGGAAATGTCGCCGGACTTGTCTCTACACTTAAAGGACTGACGTATCGTAACATTTCGTTTTCAATTTTAGATGATCACTCTGATGATGGTACATATAAGAAGCTTCTTGAGCAAATTGATGGTGACGAGCGTTTTACGGTTATACAAGGTAAGCCGCTCCCCTCTGGTTGGGCTGGAAAAGTTCATGCTTGCCACCAGCTTAGTCAATCAGATTCAAGCGATTACCTGCTGTTTGTAGATGCAGATGTTCGGCTGCATCCCCAAACGATTCAAGCTTCACTCACATTATTAAAAAAACGCAAAGCCAGTCTGCTTTCAGGTTTTCCAAGATTCCCTGTTTCCTTGTTTTTCGAGAAACTTATTGTTCCACTGCAGCATTTCGTAATACTGTTTCATCTGCCTCTCTTTCTTGCAAATTTAACGAAGTGGCCTCCAGCAACAGCCGCACACGGAGCGTTTATGCTGTTTAAAAGTGAGGCATATCACGGTATAGGCGGTCATGCTGTGATAAAAAGTTCGCTCGTAGATGACGTAGACTTAGCAAAAGCAATGAAACGATCAAATTACCGTGTTGTGCTTGCAAACGTTACGGGGTACGTTTCTTGTTATATGTACCGCAGCAATAAAGAAGTATGGAACGGATTTACGAAGAATCTTTTTCCAGGGTTAGGGCGATCTATCTTACTCGTTATATTTTTATCTCTCTTTTATAGCGTCTTTTACATAGCACCATTACTGTTATCGATTTACGGCATCGTCACTCATCAACTGTTATGGGTCATGCCGTACCTGCTCACCGTAATGCAAAAGGCATATGTGGACTTATTGACGGGACAAAGACCATTCCTTTCCTTGCTCATGCCGTTATCAGCTATAGGATTGGTGGTTCTTATGAACGCCTCTATGTGGCGCGGGCTAAAAAAACAAGGCTACGAATGGAAGGGGCGTCTTTATCAATGAAAAAAATTGCAGTTATCGGAGGCGGCCTCGGCGGTTTGTCAGCCGCTATTTCACTTGCTGTGCAGAATTGCGAAGTTCATGTTTATGAAAAAAACGATCATTTTGGCGGAAAATTGATGCCTGTTACTTTAGGTACCCACACGTTTGACTTTGGACCGAACACGATCACGATGCCACAAGTTTTTGACCAAGTATTTATAGATGCTGGTGAGAATCCTAGAGACTATTTCGAATGGATACCATTAAAAACACATACTCGGAACATAAGCAGCAGCGGTGAAGTGTTTGATATGTCTACTGACCTGGATGAAGTGGTGAGTCAGCTTCATAAACTTGATTCATATGCTGCACAAAAATATCCTGAATACCTTGATGAAGTAACGCGTTTGTATCATTTAGCTGAAAAAGAATTTTTCCCAAGAACATTTACAAGTATGAAAGACTACCTGTCTCCTTCTCTTTTTCGCGCCTTTATGAAGGTAAGGCCGATGCAAAATATGGATAGCTTCCACAAGGCGTATTTTAAGCATCCTCTGCTTCTCCAAACCTTTAACCGTTATGCGACCTATATTGGTTCGTCACCTTTCCATGCTCCTGCGACGTTTGCATTAATTGCATACCTAGAGATGATTCAAGGTGTGTATTACGTTAAAGGAGGCAATGTAAAAATCGCTGAAAGTATGGCGCAGTTAGCAGAAAAACGCGGTGTTCATCTGCATTCAGGTGTTGAGGTTAAAAAAATTCACGTGAAGAACAATCACGCTAAAACACTTATACTATCGAATGGTGATGAAGTTGAATTTGATGCCGTTGTAATGAACGGTGATCTATTAGAAGCGTATCCCAAGCTCGTAGAAGAGCACTATAGACCTTCTATGACGAATAAGAAAGTAGAGAGTTACTCTCCTTCAATCTCTGCCTTTGTGCTGTTAGCAGGTCTAAACAAAAGGCTGGATAAAATGCTTCACCATCAAGTGTATTTTTCAAAAGACTACAGACAAGAATTTGAGACTTTGTTTAATGGCAAGTATCCAGAAGATCCAACGATTTATATCTCAAATTCCTCCGTAACAGACCCCTCCGTTTCACCTGACGGGGACAATCTGTTTATTTTGGTTAACGCGCCACCCATTCGTAATAACCAACAAGAGAATAATGTTGAATATGAACGTTACAAAAACCTTGTATATGATCGCTTAGAATCGTTCGGTCTGAACATCAGACCACATATCGTTCAGGAAAGAATGATCACTCCGCATGATATTCAGCGTAAATTCGGAGCGTTTCGAGGGGCATTATACGGTATATCCGCTAATGAACGAAAAAACACATTTTTGCGCCCTTCTAACCGTACTAAGGATATTAACAACTTGTTTTTCGCTGGAGGTACGACACATCCTGGCGGCGGCTCTCCGATGGTAATCATCAGCGGCCGCAATGTCGCCCGTGAAGTGCTAAAGCAGTGGGGGTCAGTCCCCACACAATTATCATAAATCTTCAAAAATGAGCAAACGCCCTCTGGCGATTGCTCATTTTTCATTACTTCTTTCATACACTTTCCATTTTGTGGTACACTATTTTCTAAAACTATATTGGGGGATGGAACATGGAAGTTCGACTGTTAAAACCCGAAGACGCAGAAGCCTACTGGGAGCTTCGCCTAGAGGCACTGAAATTAAGCCCCGAAGCTTTCTCTTCAAGCTATGAAGAAGCATTGCAAAGAAAAGAACCAATAAAGCAAGTAGCAGAAAGATTACAAGAAGAGGGAAGCTACACATTTGGTATGTTTGATAAAGGGAAACTCATCGGCAACGTTACCTTAGTTCAAGAAAAAGTGTTAAAGATGCAGCATAGAGGCAACATTTATGCCATGTATGTAAGTACCGAGAACCGTAAAGCAGGAGCAGGAAAGGCTCTCATGAAAACTGCCATCGAGCACGCAAAAAGCATTCCTGTTATTGAAAAATTAAATCTAACCGTGGCAGCTGATAATCAAAAAGCAAAAAATCTGTATACCTCACTAGGCTTTAAAACATATGGATACGAAGAAAAAGCACTAAAAGTGGATGGTCAGTTTTTAGACGAAGAACATATGGTGTTGTTTCTCTAGTATTGATTTATAAGTTTGCAGCGGTTTCGTTGTTGTTCTTGTAGGGGTTGATTTCCGTTCAGGTGCTCGCTTTCCGCGGGGCAGGCGGTGAGCCACATTTGTACGTTTCACTCTTAAGTGTCTCACCTGCCCGCCTGTCCCGCAGGAGTCTCGCACCTTCCACTTCAATCAACAAGACAACATTTGAAAGCAATAGAAAAGAGCGCTTTAAAAAGTATAGATACACAGAAATAACAAAAAAGCTGAAAAACAGCTCCCCTGAACCTGTTTTCCAGCTCTTTTTATGTTGTGTTTCCTATATCTGTTAACTGAAGAGTTTTTGCCCTTCTCTTCCTTGACAAGTTGATTGGAGCGCAAGGTGCGAGACTCCTGGGGGAACAGCGGGACAGGTGAGACTCCTAACAGCGCAAAGCGCTAGGAGGCTCACCGCACGCCCCCCAGAAAGCGAGCATCCTGGAGCAGAAATCAACTCTTTCAAGAGCTTCCTAAAATAACAAAACTAAATAATCATTTCACAGCAATCTTCTTTAAAAGATCTCCTTTTTCCTCACTCGATACAAATGCTCTGCTGCTAAACACTTTATATTTTTGCTTGCGGATTTTGTTTAAAATCTCCCTATAATAAATGGCCGCCAGCTGAACAGGCATCCTTGCATCGATCGGATAATGCTCCAGTGTTTCGTTAAACTTCGCATAAAACACCTCCGCACGAAGCGCTATGCTTTCCCATGCAGCAATAAATCGATTATCGACCACTTCTTTTTTCAAGTCATCTTCTGTATAGCCATGTTCAGCCATTACGCTTAAAGGCAAATACACTCGACCACGATCTAAGTCTTCTCTAACATCACGCAGTACATTTGTAAACTGCATCCCAATCCCAAGAGAAATAGCACCTTCCCGAAGGACATCTTTATGTTCAGGAGCAAGAATTGGCAACAGCATCAAGCCAACCGTGCTAGCCACATGGTAAGAGTAGTATTCCAACTCTTCTATGGTTACATAATGCGTCTTGTATAGATCCATTTCTTGTCCTTTGATCATATCCAGAAACGCTTGTTCATCCATCTCGAACTGCTGAAAAACATGCTGCAGTGCGATCCACATTGGTTCGGATGCAGGAATTTCCCCTTTTAGGAACTGCTGAAACTGTACTTTGAAAATAGCAAGCTCTTCTAGGGGCCGCTCACCTTCATCTACAATATCATCTACAGTTCTGCAAAATGAGTAAACGGCCCAAACGGCACGTCTCTTCTCTTCAGGCAAAAATGAAAATGCTTTATAGAATGTTTTAGAATGAATTTTAATGACTTCTTCACAATAAGAATAAGATTCCTGAACCGTTACCAATTGTTTCACGCCCTTTCAAGATATTTTGCGAGATGTTTTGCACTCTGCATTACGATTGGTACACCTCCACCTGGATGTATGGATGCACCAACTGCATACAAATTTTCATATGGCAGAGGTTTAATCTGAGGCCGAAACACACCAGATTGTTTTAACGTTGGAGCAATACCGAAGCTGCCTCCCTGGTACAACCCATCTGTGAGTGCGTCATTTGGTGTTCGAATCTCTTTCCAAACAATAGCTTCCTTTAACCCTGGATATCCTCTGTCTTCCAGTCGATCCAAAATAAAATCAGCGTAAGCTTGCTTTTCAGACTCCCAATCCACCGTATCACCTGATGGAACAGGAACGAGCACGTAAAGTACACTTTTTCCTTCAGGTGCAAGAGAAGGATCTATCTTAGAAGGATAAAACGTATAGATTGCGGGATCTCTCGGCAGATTTTTACGCACAAAGACTTCTTGCATATGTTCGTCAAAGAAATCAGTCATAAAGAACTGATGCACATCTGCTTCGTCATATGTCTGATCAAGCCCTAGGTACAACAGAAAGCATCCGGAAGAAGATTCGAAGGTTTTTTTAATTGGCTTAGGACCTGGAATGAGATTATGAATTCCTGGAAAGTCACCATTGTAAATAACCATATCGTGCAATTGAGTGCCTTCCTTTGTGACCACACCGTTACATGCATTTCCTTTTAAAGATAAGGATTTCACAGGAGTATTCACTTTAATATGCACACCTTGTTCATCAAGTCTTTTTTGTAATAAATCTACGATACTTGCATATCCGCCTTTTACATACCAGATGCCATGAGCATGCTCGCTGAACGGTACGAGCGAGTACATGGCAGGGGAATTTTCAGGTGATCCGCCAATATACAGTGTCTGAAACGAAAAAGCCTCCTGCATTCTAGGATGATTAAAATAAGCTTCTGCTAGTTTTTTAACGGATTGATAGGCTTTCAGTTTTGTAAGTGTATGCAGATTTTTAGGTGTCCAAAAATCCCTCTTGTTCACAAAGGAACGGTCCAAGAATGCTGTTTTTCCTTGATGGAAACGTTCATACATATCCGTTACATATCTCAAAAAACCTTGTTCTTCACCAGGATACATTCTAGTAATTTCATTCAACTGTCCAGGAAGATCACTTCTTTTATAAAAGTGAGATCCATCTGGATAGTTCAACTTGTACATAGGGTTGCAAGGAATCAATTCTAATTCTTCACGCCCAATGCCAATCTCACCTAAGATTTCATAAATCATCTCAGGCAGCAGAACGATGGTTGGTCCGCTATCAATTCTGTATCCCTCTTTTTTAAAAAAGTTCAGTCTGCCGCCTAGGCTAGAGCTTTTCTCATAGACCGTAACTTCTTTACCTTGCTTTTTTAAGTAGAGTGCCGTAATTAAGCCGCCTATTCCTCCGCCAACTATCCCAGCATTCATACTGATTTAACCTCCATAGCACTATGTTTTTCTGTCATCATTCTTGTCGTAATCCGAGCCGATTCCATAATGGTAGGCAAACCGCTGCCGGGGTGTGTTCCTCCACCTACGAGCCACAGCCCTTCTACCTCTTTTTGTTTATTGTGCGGTCTCAAGTACATCATTTGAGTTAATTGATGCCCGAGGTTAAACGTTGCTCCCTTATAAACTTGAAGCTGCGTTTCCCAATCAAGCGGAGTGAACAAATGCTCTGTTTCAATATGCTTCTCCAAATCTTTAAACTCTGTTCGTTCCTGAAGCTGCTGAAGAACCAGTTTTCTAAACTCATGCTTGTGCTGTTCCCAGTCAATCATACTGAAGTTATTAGGAACTGGTGCTAAGATGTATAGAGCCGACTTCCCTTCAGGAGCAAGCGTTGGATCTGTAACAGAAGGGTTATGAATATAAATGGATGGGTCTTGAGATAAGATTTTTTTCTTCGTAATCTCTTCGACGTTTTTTCTATAGTCTTCTGAAAAAACAATAGTATGATGAGGCAGATCGTATTTTTTATTCACGCCAACATATAGCATAAACGCCGAGCAAGAATAGCTCTTCTTCATCAATTTGTCGCTCGTATACTTCTTCGTAGAGCCTTTAGGCATCAACTTTTCCATGGCGTGTGCAAAGTCTGCATTAACGATTACTTCATCGGCATACACCGTTTCACCTGAATCCAGCTGAAGCCCCTTAACTTTCCCTTTTTCAATAGCCAGCTCTTTCACTCCACATGACGTAATGACTTTTCCGCCATACTCTTTGATGACGTTTACCATTGCTTCTGTGATCTTATTAACACCGCCGACAGGATGATACACCCCATATGCGTGTTCCATATAAGATAAAATCGTAAACGCACCAGGACATTCCCACGGTGACATACCTAAATATTTGGCCTGAAACGTGAAAGCAAGACGCAGCCTTTCGTCTGAGAAATAAGTGGAGAGCTGATCATGCAGAGAATCCGCAATCGTTAGCTTTGGTAATGCTTTAATAAATTTAAGCTGCAGATAATCCAAAAGCGAATCATGCTTGTTTTGCAAAATAGGCATTAACGCTTCAAACTTTTCTTTTTCTTTCTTCATGAAACGTCTGTAACCTTCGCCATTACCTGGAAAAGCTTCTTCAATGTTTTGATACATAACCGATTGATCTGTCGTAGCATCTATTACGGCATCTTTAAATTTAAGCTGATACATCGGCTCAAGCTTTTTTAATTCTATATAATCTTCTAATCGCCGGCCGGCTAGGTGAAACATTTCCTCCAAGATGTGAGGCATGTTCAGAAAAGTAGGACCTCGATCAAACGTATAACCATCTTTATGTAAAGCAGAAGTACGTCCTCCGATAAACGGTTGCTTCTCGTATACTGTTACTTGATAACCTTTGCTGGCTAAAAGCATCCCTGCCGTCAACCCACCAGGTCCCGCACCAATTACAGCTACAGATTTCACGTTTACATACCTTCCTTCTACCTTTACAAAATATATACATAGTATTATACAAAAATTATACGATGAGTGTTCAACGATTGGCAAATTTAAAAGATATAAAAAAGCACACTCAAAAACAAGTTCTCATGATGTGTGCGAATTCACATATGGTATGTAAGTAGTTTCGACGGAAAAGATGGAAAACCTTCTCAAATACTTAAATGAAATAAACTTTAAACATAAAACATAAAACTCGACAAATTAAAAAAAGCCTGCAGATTCTGCAGGCTTTTCGAATATTATTCTTTTGAATGTCTTTCTTTATGATTAAGATAGTCTTCTTCTTCATTTTTCGGCTTTTTCTTTCTAGCTTTTCGAACGATCAGTATAACAATAATGACTACTAATAATAAGCTGACATTAAAGAAGCCGCCTAAAAACCGAAAAAGATCAGACATAAAGTTATCCATGCTGCTTCACCTCTTCTCAGCATTTTCCCCTTTATAACCAATTTTAAACCGGCTGTTCATCAAACATCATTTTTAAAGGTAAGGTTACACTTACTTTTGTTCCCTTGCCCAGCTTGCTTGTATAATCCACTCTTCCCCCCATAGACTCAATGATGCGAGCAGACACCATGGTGCCTAATCCAGTGCCTTTTTCTTTTGTTGAAAAAAACAGAGAACCTACACGCGAAAGCTGTTCCTTTGTCATTCCTTTCCCCGTATCCCTTATAATCATCTTTACATGTTCTCCATCTTCAATGAGCTTAATCGAAACTCGCCCTTCTTTTGGAGTTGCTTCAACAGCATTTTTCAAAATATTGATCAGCGCTTGTTTTAATTGATTACGATCCGTGGTAATAACAGCATCTGATTCTATGGTATGAGTCAGCGATATCCCTTCTTTTAGAGCATAAGGATTTAATAGAATACTTAATTCCATAACAAGAAGCGGAAGAGAAAACGATTCAATCTTCTTAAATTCTGGTTTAGCAAAATTCAAATAATCACTTATAATGTTCTCCGCTCTTCCCAGCTCACTTAAAATGAGGGGATAATAATTCTTATGCCGTTCGTCCTCACCTTCCATTAACTGTAGAAAGCCTTTGACAACCGTTAAAGGATTTCGAACTTCATGAGCGATTGAGGCTGCAAGTTCACCGAGCGTGTGCTGCTTTTCAGAGCGCCTGATCTCATCTTTCATCAGATTACGCTCAATCACAGCTTCATTTAAAATAGCGGTAAGAACAACAGTTATTATTTGTATCATGCCAAAAACGGTTATGTATAAAAGCAATACTTGATTAAGTTCGACGAACCCTTTATTAAAGTAAAGGTAAATCAAGAGGATGATAAGCTGAACAAAAGCTGGCCAAGACCCTATGATAATAGAGAGAGAGATTCTTTTTTTCGGTGGGGATTTCCAAAAATAATTATACATTAAGTATGGGACCGCACATGAAAGCACTGCCGTTATGTAAGCTAAAAAGAGTGTTTCCCCGCCCATCGATGTTCTTGTTATCATAAGCGCAGTGATCGTGATTATCCCAGAGATCGGACCACCGTAAAAGAAAGCCAAAACGACTGGAACATAACGCAAATCCCAGTATAGCGATGCATCATAATAAGCAAAGTACATACTAAGAGATGCCGATGCTCCGTATAAGAAACCTAAAAAGTATGGGGATTTTCCAATTTTTCGATTTTCGATCATTAAGCTATAGATTAATACTGGTACAAGTACAATTAATACATGTAAAAGCAGCTTTTCTACAATCATCGTCTACTCCCCAGTTCAAATGGCTTGTCTAAAGAATACGACAAAAAAAGGGTGATTCCTCCAAGAATCTCCCTTTTTTTATGACTAAAGCATTGTTTTTATAAGACTTAAGTAGTAATTATCGACAGCGTTAAGCATCTTGCTTCAGCTGGCTATGATACAAAGAATAATAGAACTTTTTATTATTCAACAATTCTTCATGAGTTCCTTTTTCAAATATTCCCCCGTCCTGGAGAACAAGAATCTGATCGGCTTGCTGTATCGTATTCAATCTGTGTGCAATAACAAAACTCGTTCTCCCTTGCATCAAACGCTGCAAGGCTTCTTGGATTTTCATCTCTGTAATCGTATCTATAGAGCTTGTTGCTTCATCTAAAATAAGAAGAGAAGGGTCTGCTAAAATGGCTCGTGCAATTGATAAGAGCTGTTTTTGGCCTTGACTGATGCCGCTTCCCTCTTGGTTCAATACCGTTTTGTAGCTCTTTGGCAGTTTTGTAATAAACGAATGAGCATTAGCCATTTTAGCAGCTGCAATAACTTCCTCGTCTGTAGCATTTAATCTTCCATACCGTATATTTTCAAGTATCGTTCCTTCAAACAAAAACGAATCTTGCAGTACAAATCCCATATGACTTCGAAGAGAGCTGCGTTTTACTTTCTTTATATCGTTCCCATCAATCAGGATCTGACCAGAATCTGCATCATAAAACCGTGAAAGCAGGTTCACAATTGTCGTCTTACCCGCACCAGTCGGACCAACTAGGGCAACTGTTTCTCCTTCTTTTACAGAAAAACTCAATCCGCTTACCGTGTTCTCATCTTTTTCATAGGAAAAAGCAACGTCAATAAATTCTACTTTTCCTTTTACAGAAGACAGCTCAATAGCACCTGTCTCATCCATTTCTTCTTGTGATTCATCTAGAATCTCAAAAACCCTTTCTGCCCCTGCAACAGCTGACAAAAGCGTATTAAACTGGTTCGCCAGATCATTAAGAGGCCGTGTGAACTGTCTCGAATACTCAACAAATATGACGATTACACCGATGGATACTTTTCCATTCAGAGCAAGAACTCCCCCGATCCCCGCGATTAAAGCAAAGCTTCCATTGTTTAGAACGTTCATCAATTTAGGAATAAAACCCGAGAACGTCTGAGCCCAATACCCCGACTCTTTCAAGCGTTCATTTTTTACCATAAATTCTTCAATGACTCTCTTTTCCTGTGAAAAAGATTTTACAATGCGCTGTCCAGAAGTGATTTCTTCAATATAACCGTTGATCTCACCCAAATTTCTTTGCTGTTCTTTAAACCTTGCACCTGTTCTTTTTGTAATCCACTTTAATCCAAAGAACATCAAAGGGACGATCGATAGGGAGATGAGCGTTAGAATAGGACTTAAATAAATCATTACACCAACAGTTCCAATCAGCGTGA
Organism: Fictibacillus sp. UD; assembly: GCF_043558025.1. Taxonomy (NCBI): domain Bacteria; kingdom Bacillati; phylum Bacillota; class Bacilli; order Caryophanales; family Fictibacillaceae; genus Fictibacillus; species Fictibacillus sp. UD. The sequence continues at coordinate 161,525 of NZ_JARUHH010000005.1, read as the reverse complement.
GGATGCTGGAGAACACTTGAATGAAGGAACTATTTAATGTTGAACTGACATTTTCAATATCGTTTGTAATCCGGCTCATCAATTCACCGTGCTGCCGTTTATCGAAAAATGAAATCGAGAGCCGATGAAATTGATTAAATAAATCATTTCTCATTTTTAATACGGTATCCTGTGCAATTCCAATCATCCAATAGTTTTGCAGCCAGATGGAAAGAGATTGACCGACAAAGACAAAAACAAGGCCGATCAGCAATTTATTTAATCCGTCCATATTCTCTTTTACAATATAAGAATCAATAGCCATTCCGATTAAAAAAGGTCCGAGCAAGCTTAATGCAGAGCTTATGATCACCATAAGCAGCACCAGACTTAACAGCCATTTCTGACTAGAAAAATAGCTTCCAATACGCCTTATTGTACTTGCCCAGTTTTTCGGTTTTACTTTCTCTCCAAATAAATGATTATGTGGATGAGGTCTGTTTGAACCCTTTGACATGCTGAAAGTCCTCCTCCCCAAACTGAGATTGAACGATTCTGACATACAGCTGTGATGTTTTAAGGAGTTCTTCATGTGTTCCCCAGGCCTCAACAGCACCATCATCTAAAAGCAGAATATGATCGGCTTCCATTGCTGTACTTATTTTTTGCGTAATAATAAACGTTGTACATGAATAGGTTCTTAACGCCTTTAACAGCTTTGCTTCTGTCTTAAGATCCAGTGCACTTGTGCTGTCATCCAGCATTAAAATTTTCGGTTTGCGGACTAACGCTCTAGCAATGGACAATCTTTGTTTTTGCCCGCCAGAAAGGTTAACACCCCGTTGTCCTACTCTTGTATCATATTGATTTGGCAGTTTTTCTACTGTCTCATGAATTTGAGCATCTTTAGCTGCGGAAATAATTTCATTTTGACTTGCTCCTTCTTTTCCCCAGCCGATGTTTTCAGAAATTGAACCTGTAAATAGCACTGCTTCCTGTGGAACAACACCAATTCCTTTTCGGAGTGTCTCAATCGGATAATCCTTTACATTATTACCGTCAACGAGCACTTCACCGGCTGTAACATCATAAAGTCTAGGCACCAGCTGAAAAAGCGAGGTTTTTCCAGAACCCGTTGAACCAAGGATCGCTAACGTCTCTCCTGGCTTTACTGAAAAAGATAAATTTTGCAGAACAGGCACATCACTTTCCGGATAGCTAAAAGAAACATTCTTAAATTCTACTGCTCCTTGTTTCATTGATAGTGACTGATCAGTTTCTGCAGCTTCGATCAGATCCACTTCCGTATCCAGTACTTCACCGATACGCTGAGCTGACGCTTTTGCACGAGAAAAAGCCATTATAATAAAAGAAATGATCGTCAAAACTGATGAAATTCTGAAAGAGTAGTTTATGATTGCAACAACTTCCCCTACCTCAATCGTGCCAAAATTCACCTGTCGGCTTCCGAACCAAAGAATGAACAGAATTCCAATATTCATAACAAACAACAAGACCGGAATTGAAACTTCTATTAATCGAAGAGATGAAACAGTACGTACTTTTAAATCGCCGCTCGCCTGTTCAAAGCGGTCTTTTTCGAAGTCTCTTCTCAGAAAAGCCTTAATTAACCGCATTCCCATTAAGTTTTCACGCATAACACGATTCACGCCATCCAGCTTATCTTGCACATCCCGAAACATGCTGCCGGCAGTTCCAAGAACCCATTTTAGAAAAAACAATAGAAACGGCAATGCCACTACTAAAACCATAGCCAGCTTCCAATTGACGATAAGAGACATGATCACTCCACCTGCTAATAAAAGCGGTGCTCTCAGCATGATCCGCAAACTCATAAATACGGTATTCTGAAGCTGTGTCACATCATTGGTCATCCTTGTGATTAAAGATGAAGCAGGAAATTTATTAAAATTCACAAACGAAAAAGACTGCACCTTTTCAAACACGAGCCGCCTTATATCAAAACCGTAGTTTTGACTGACATGAGCTGAGAAAAACGAGTTCGCAATTCCTGCTGCAAAAGCAACTAATGCAAGACCAAACATCACTGTTCCCCAAAACTTAACCACACTCAAATCACTTTTTAAAATACCGTCATCAATGATCTTTGCCATTATTAATGGCTGCAGTAGTTCAACTCCCAGTTCCATTAGAGTCAAAAAAAGAGCTGCTCCGATCGCGAACCGGTACGCTTTTAAATAAGAAAACACTCTCCACATAAGTTAGCCCCCGAACGTCACCGATGTTTAACAAACTTAACAATCTACTTCTATTTTATCCTTTTTTATGAAAATAATTAACTATTTCGACTTCTCTTGATCATTAATGAAGATGAGGGTTGTTGATTTCCGTTCCAGGATGCTCGCTTTCCGCGGGGCGTGCGGTGAGCCACTTGCCGCTTTGCACCCTTAAGTGTCTCACCTGCCGAGTCAAGAAAGTATTCTTGCTCCTGCGTCTACAAGTAATGCTACCGTAGTAAGCTTCCTCGTCGCATACCTAGCGAGAAGTCTTTCAGGTGGTAGGTACGCACCTTGCACTCCAATCAACTTGTCAAAGGAGAGAATTGAACAAAATGCCTCTAGCAACAATCTTTAAAAAGAGACTTTGCAAACGAAAACCCGCTAGTATGTTAGCGGGTTTTCTCGGTCACATCTTCTTCTCCATTCACTTCAATGTCAGCTTCTTTCGGCCACGTCTTCACATGGTCCGTTTCCAGAATTCCCATTGTAACGTCACCGATATCAGGGTCTTCTAGCAGCGTATCTCTTACACGGAATTTTATATCATCAGCATCAGCCAGCGTAAATCCTTCTTTTAGCTCGATGTAGCTTTCAACATGATATCTTCGCCCTTCTTGCAGAATACGAAGTTCCTTAATATCTACAACGTCCTTATCTGAAAGAATCGTCTCTGCAATTCGGTCTTCCACCACTTTTGGTGCAGCGACACCGATTAACCCTCGAGTGTTTTCGATGCCAAGTTTAAACGCTACAACTACAAGCAACATACCAATTAACAGTGTTCCGATTCCGTCCAGAATATAGGCACCCGTTAAGTCTGCAAGTACGATTGAAATCAGAGCAAGCAATGCACCTGATGTGGCAATTAAATCTTCGTAAAAAACTAAGCGGGTTGGCGGTGCAGCCAGGGCAACATTTTTAAAGGATTCTTTTACGATTCCTAGCCCTGTCGCATCACTGCGTGTTTCATGTACGATTTCCTTCATCGCTTTTATTAAAATAAATCCATCAACCACGATGGCTAATACCATGATTCCAATATTTAATAATAGATTTGTAGAAGGATGCGGATCTTGTATGAGCTTCCACCCTTTTAATATCGTTTCGTAAGCCATGATTGAAACGACGATCACAGCAACCAGTACGAAAAGATTAACAACACGGCCGAAGCCTGACGGAAATTTCTTGGTAGGTTCTTTTTCAGAAAGAGCACTTCCGAAAAAGACGAATCCCTGGTTTAAGGCATCTGCAGCTGAATGCAGTGTTGTCGCAAACATGGCACCACTTCCACTAACTGCGGCAGCAATTCCTTTAGCGATAGCGAGTACGGTGTTTCCTAATGCGGCAATTCCAGACGACTTATTTCCTTTTTTAAGTAGATTGATCAAAGGTCTGCCTCCACTCCTGTTATGTCTTTTCTATAAGAATTCCTGTAATGAAGGTAATTTAAACCCATAAAGAAAACAGGCTGTAAAAAACAGCCTGTTTTAAAGTCATTTATGATACCTTTTCTTTTGATTGGCCAGCAGGTTCTTTATATCCGCCTTCCCAATACTCAGCATTCTTTATGCCAAGTTTTGTAGAATCGAAGACCGGATCGAGTCCAGCTTTTCTCTGCTCTTCGTAATCTTTTAATACACGAAGTGCTGGCTTTGCCAAAATTAAGATGGCGATCAAGTTCAGCCAAACCATGATACCAAGACCTAGATCTCCTAGTGCCCAAGCAAGGTCTGCCGTCTTTACAGCTCCATAATACGTTGTTCCCAACAGTACAATTTTCAGCAAGAACATCGGAATTCTGTTATTTCGGCCTCGCATGAGATAAGCAATATTCGTTTCTGCAATATAGTAGTAAGCCATAATTGTTGTAAACGCGAAGAAAAATAGTGATACAGCAACAAAGCCAGAACCGAAACCAGGTAGTACAGATTCAATCGCTTCTTGTGTAAATGCAGTACCTGCTTCAACGTTAGGAATATTCTCAACAATAAACGTTTTATCTGCTTCATTTTGAACATTGTACATACCTGTAAAAAGAATCATGAAAGCCGTAGCTGTACATACAAGCCATGTATCAATATATACAGAAAATGCTTGAACTAAACCTTGTTTCGCAGGGTGTGACACCTCTGCAGCTGCAGCTGGATGAGGACCAGTACCTTGTCCTGCTTCGTTGGAATAAATACCGCGCTTTACTCCCCACATAATAGCTGACCCTACAATTCCGCCAAATGCAGAATCAAATGAGAATGCACTTCTGAAAATAAGAGAAAGCACCTCTGGAACCTGCGGAATATGAAAAGCAACGATAATTAACGATACTAATACATAGCCGATTGCCATGAATGGAACTACGTATTGTGCAACATTTGCAATACGTTTAACACCACCAAAAATAATAGCCGCTAAAATGATAACTAAGAAAATACCCGTCACAGATGGATTAATGTTAAAAGCATTATCAAGCCCTGCAGCAATGGAGTTTGACTGAATTCCAGGCATTAGCAGTGCCATAGCAGCTAATGCTGAAATGGCGAAAATGATACCATACCACTTCCAGCCAATTCCTTTTTCAATATAGTAAGCAGGTCCACCTCGATACTCTCCATCCTGCTTTACTTTATATACTTGAGCAAGTGCTGATTCAACAAATGCACTGGAAGCACCAATAAATGCAATCATCCACATCCAGAATACTGCACCAGGTCCACCAAAGCCAATCGCTGTAGCTGTACCAGCGATGTTACCTGTTCCTACACGGCCAGAAAGCGCGATCGCTAAAGCCTGGAAAGAGGAAACACCAGCTTTCGAACTTTTACCTTCCATCATAAGTTTTATCATTTCTTTAAAGTGCCGTACTTGCAAAAATCTAGTTAAAATTGAAAATAATAGCCCTACACCTAAACAAAAATAAATCATCGGCTGACTCCAAAGAATCGCGACTGCATCTCCTACAAACGTTTCAAAGTTACTCAAAAACTTTACCCCCTTGTATTTGACTGAAAATTTTATCTATTTTTAATTATAAAATAAATCATATATGATTACAAATTGTGACAATATATGAACAATTTTATTATCTTATTATGACGTTAGCCTTGGTAAGAAAACAAGATAAAATTCTTTCCAGTATGGACATTTGTATCTTTAGTCGTGTACAAGTTACTAGTTGAATCCCAGAATCCAACAAATTATTAGTAGAATGTAAGTAGGAAAAGTGTAATTTGAGATAACAACAAAAGTCATCTACTCTAGACTCGAAATCTCCCTGCCCTACCGAAAGCGAGCACCTGAAACGGAAATCAACCACTTCCAATAACAACAAAGAATAGCCTTTAAAAGAGCTAACAAAAAAACCATCTGTCCGGCAGATGGTTTAGACTAGTGCGTCTTGTTTACAATCGTTTTAAGCTTTGATTTTCGTATAATTTGATTAATAACTTCTGAAAAAACAAGACCTATGGCAATCGATCCTGATATCATGAATGCTTTTGCTGCTAAATTAATGGCTAAGTTATAATCATTCTGCACAAAGTTTCGCATCGCATTATAGGCTATACCCCCTGGAACAAGTGGTATTATTCCTGCTACGCTATAAATGATGACAGGTGTTTTATATTTTTTTGCAAAGTATTGTGAAGCTATAGCTATTGAAAACGCCGCAATAACGGTTGCTAATACCATGTCCACACCATTTGATTCTAAGAGAAAATAAAAGATCCAACCAATCATACCTACTAGACCGCAATGAAATAGTGAGCGTTTAGGCCCGTTAAAAATAATAACAAAAGCCGCCGACGCGATAAAACTTGTAATAATTTGTTCAACAATCGTCATCGAAAACGCTCCTCCTTAAAAAAATGAAAACATAACTGCGATTCCTGCTCCAATTGCAAATGCTGTTAAAAATGCATCTGCGCCTTTAGCCAGTCCCGAGATGAGGTGTCCAGCCATCAAATCACGAACAGCATTTGTTATGAGTAATCCAGGTACAAGCGGCATTACTGAACCTATAATGATTTTATCAAGTTCTCCGCCAATTCCTGTTGAGACAAACAAGTGTGCCTGCAGGCCAATTAATAGTGAAGCAGAAAACTCTGAGAAAAATTTAATAGGAACGAGCTGATGAAAATACAAAAGAGATAAGAAACCTAATCCCCCTGTAATAAAAGCAGGGACAAAGTCTCCCCAATCCCCCTGAAACATGATTAAGAAACACCCTGAAGAAATGGCTGCAGCTAACACATGAATCCAGAGTGAATAAGGAGATCCTGATTCACTAATTTTCTTAAGTTCTTTGTACGCTTCTTCGATTGTGTATTCCCCAGCACTTATTTTTCGCGATATTCCGTTAACCTGGGCTACTTTCTCTAAGTCTGTTGTACGTTCCACAATTCGAATAAGCTTTGTTTTTGTAGGCTCTAAACCTTCGACTGAAAAAAGTATACCTGTTGGTGTTACATAAGGATGCGATTGATAAGCACCAAAAGAAGCCGCAATGCGCATCATTGTATCTTCTACACGATATGTCTCCGCTCCACTTTGCAGCATAATCTTGCCCGCTAATAGACAAACGGCCATTATGTCATAAGTTTCTTGGTTCTCCATTTCCATTAAGCATACTCTCCAATTAATTACTTACCATCATTCTATCCAAAAACGGATAGTTAATATTTTTACAGTTTAACTGATTGTATCTATTTTCGGCAATGGAGTTGAACAAGTTTACAGATGTTACTACAATTGAGCTATGGATTAGTCACCATAAACCTCAAATAAGTAACTGAATGGATCCTTTTTTTCTGTTCTCAATTTTTTAGATCCGCTTTTTTCATGCAAAGAAACGGGAAACGAAGAAAAAATGACTATAGAAAGGCACATAACGATCAGACTTATAATTCCTGAAAAAATCAACATAATTTTCCCTCCTTATCTTCTTACGCAAAGCGTATGGTATGAAACGCGTTTCAAAGCAAGAAAAACTTTTTCTAAAAGCAGGTGAACGCATGGCTAATATAAGAGATATTGCTAAAATGGCTGGAGTTTCCGTTACCACCGTGTCCCGTGTAATCAACAACCAGCCTTATGTTAGTGCTGAAAAAGTCTCGGCTGTTAAAGAAGCAATGAAGAAATACAACTATCATCGAAACATCAATGCCGTTCATTTAAGTACAGGGAAAACATTTTTAGTCGGAGTAGTTGTTCCTTTTTCAAACCACCCATACTTTGGACTTTTAATAGAGGGAATAGCAAACGCAGCTTTGGCTCACAACTACAAACTCGTTTTGATTCAGACCAACTATGAAAAAAATAAAGAGATAGAAGCCTTAAAGATGCTAGAAGATAAACTAATTGACGCCCTAGTCATCTGTTCAAGAATTTGTGAGTGGAAAGTCATTGAGGAGTATTCAGAATATGGCCCCATTATTTTATGTGAAGATTCAAGGAATAAAAATGTTTCTTCCACATTTGTTGATCATTATAAAAGCTTCAATATAGCCCTTGATTACCTGTACAGGAAAGGGCATAAAAAGATTGGTTACACGATAGGACGTCAATCAGGAACGAATAGCAGCCAAAGAGATGCTGCGTATAAAGGTTTTTTAGCAAAACACGAATTACTTTATGAACCTAGTTTTGTTTTTTCAGGCAGTTTTAACGTTGAAGATGGATATAAGATTGTAGAAGAGTTATCACAGATGAAGTACCGTCCTACTGCGTTACTCGTTACAAGTGACCAAGTAGCTGCAGGAATCTTAGCAAGCTGCAAAGATCAAAACATACTGGTTCCACAAGAGCTTGCCATTATGAGCTTTGACAACCAGCCCATTTCAAAAGTGATGCACATCACAACATTAGAAATCCCTCTTACACTTGTAGGAGAGAAGCTCTTTAATCAAGCATTAAACGGCGATGAAGTTTCACATGAGGAAATACAGGTGCGTTTGATTGAAAGAAAGACAGTCTAATAAAAAAGCTAGTTCTTTAAAGGTTATATGACCTTAAGAACTAGCTTTTTGTTATTGAAGAAGGTTTCCTTCATTTCTTGAGTTTCTTCTTGTTCCAGTCATGAGTAATACCACCATTACTAGGATACCAAGCACAATTAATATCATATAAATCATAGATATTGATATAACGGAATCACTCAAGCTTTGTTTATTCTCATTGTCTGCGGATATGGATAGGATATCTTCTTTCTCTGTAGAAAAAAGACTCATCTTTTTAGCTTTAGAAGTAATGTTATTATTGATGGACGTGACTGTTTGAGAGAAAAGTCCATCTTTTACATCTTCAAACTTGTTTTCCGCGTCCTTGGTAAACGTTAAAGCTTTTTGTTCTTCTGGCAATCGTTGTTTTATATCTGTTAGTGAGTCCTTCAAAACAGCATCTTCTTTATTATTATTTTTTTCATACTGGTTTGGAGTTAGTTCATTAATACTTTTACCGGCAAAAGCAGACTTAGGTCCTAAGAAGATCAGGAAAACAACTGACAATATTAAAATCTGCTTAATAAGCTTCATGGGCCTGATCCGTATTATTTTTCTTAGGAGGCTTTCTCCATAAGTGAACAGCATACGGAATCAATGACAGAATAGCAATGAGGCCTATTAAGAAGAAACAACCTATTCGATAATCATTATCCGCTCCATATTGAATAGACATGTAGACCGCAGACATCGGGTCCTCATATTGGAAGTTAGGTGCAGCTAACGCAAGTAAAGGACTGACAAAGAATAAGATTAGACCAATACTAGCCATCCATCCAACAAATGATCCTATATTAAAGGCTGAACGTACAAGTGTTGATGCAGCCGTTAACAACAGAATAGTAAAGATGGAAAACTGTATGGAGTTTGTATTAGATAACGAGTATATTTCTAGTCCAAACAAACTAATAACTAGTCCCACGATTAAGTTTAATAGTCCGAAAATAGAGTTTTTCACTAAAAACGGAAGTGGACTGAAATAATGACTGAAATAGCCGATTAGTAAACCACTAATTAAGATTACGATCAGAATAACCACTGGCGGAACAGCTTTCACAGCTTCAGATTCCAGCTGTGGATTATTACCCGTCACTTTTAACGGATTCGCTAGATATTCATAAACGTAACCGTTACTTTGACCATCTAAATACGTGTTCCCGAGTACATTGAATACATCATCTCGTACTAGTTTTGTAGATTCAACATTTGTGGTCCATTTTTCATTTAACACGGTTGCATCTTTTTGAACACTGTTAACTCTTCCTTGTAGTTCACCTGTGTAATTTACAACAGAAGCTTGTCTTTCCCCTATTGATGCCATTAGATCATTAATCATTGCTACCTCTTGATTAATGCTTTGCTGATTTGTAATTAATTGTGAACCTTCACCAGTTGGTAATGGTTCATTAGATTGTATTTCCTGAAGCTTCATTAAAACATTGTTTGCACTTTCTTCAATTGAATCAATGTTGCCCATCAACTCTTGCTGCTGCTCATCTAGGCTTATTTGATAATCTTGTTTAAAAGTAGAAAAAGAATTCCCTAGACCCTTCATTTCTTGTTGAGTAACAGGAAACTTAGTTTGAAGTTCATCCCATTTTTCTTTTTCATCCTCACTCACATTTAATGCCTGTTGTACTCGATTGTTTAGATCAGCATTTCCAAGTACTGTTTCTTTCGTTGAAGCACCAGATCTCTTAAGTACAGACTCGTATTTGGTTAATAACCCATAATAAGAAAGTACACCGTCTAACTTCCCGTCTACTAAAGCAGGAGTAAATATTGCAGGATTTAAATTCTTATTAAGATCTAAAAGAACCAACTCCTTAGCACGAATTTCTTCAAATAATTTGGAGTTGTTTTCTTTTAATTTTTTATTTGCATTCATTAGATTGTTGTTTGATTCTACTAGTTTCTTATTCACCTCTAAAATCTCATTCCGGTTTAATAATAGAGATTCATAGGCCTGAAGTAATTTATCATATTCTATTTTCCAGCCATCCTGATTCCCTTTATTTTTTATTCTTTCTTTTACTTCATTTAATCGATTGGATAGATTTGTTAAATCTTCAATAGATTTAATTATTATTGGATCTCTAGGTTCTGGAAGTGATTGTAGTACATTAATAATTTGAAGAGATTGCTCACTAATTTCAGTAAGCTTATTTAGTTCCTCTTCAAAGCTTGGTGATATTGGGGTTCCTGTATCTATAGGTATATCTGGGTTTGTTGGATTCCCTGGATTTTCTGATTCTCCACCTTCACCCGATCCTCCCCCACCTATCCCTGCACGTACTCTACTGATTTCTCCTTCTAACTGAAGGAGTTCTGTTTGTTGCTGTTGCTGAATATAAGCATCTATGATGTCATTATGAATGGTGGCCATTTCACTTTTTTGCCGATCTACTTGTTTATAACGTTCATCATTTAAAATTGAAATAGATTGGTTGTTCCCTTCCAACAATTCGTTAATCCCCGACATATTAGCTATAAATTTATCGCCCTGCTCACTAAAAACTTGTCTAGATTCACTTTGTCTAGCTGCAAAACTCTCTTTACCTGTATTAATGAACATTAGATTTTGCTGTTGTGCTTCACTTAGTAATTTTTGCTGATTCCCCTGGTACTCTTTATATACTTCAACATATTGAACAAAAGATGAGAGCGTTTGTTCAAACTGTTCTAAATTCCCTGCTCGTTTTGGGGATGTCTCATCCGCCTGCTTCATACTAGACTGAAGTTGCACAAGCATATCTTTCTGTCTTTGAAGTTCCGCAGCAAGTTCACCAGAACTAGGCTTATAAAAACTAATCATCGTCGTTTGAAATTCAATCTCTTTCTCAAGAATACGATCAAATTCTTTTCTGACATCCTCCATGTCTTGAGAAACGTAGTTCCAATATAATGATGTCATCTGTTTGTTTAACCGATTACCAGCAAAGTCCAACTCTCGTAATATCTTTTCTTTATTAACGGCAGTAAGCTGTGATTGAACCGTATATTGAAAGTCAGCTTTAGTCGGCTGAGCCTCATTATAGGTTAGAATATTAGACGTAAAGTTAGATGGAATGTAGACAACGGCATCATATTTATTACTTTTTAAGCCGCGATCTGCCGCACTTCTGCTGATTACGGTCCACTTATACTCTGATCCATCTTCCAAAATAGCAGGTACTTCCCTGCCTAATTGAAGTGGATTCTCTTCCTCTTCTGAACCAAGATCTTCGTTTACAATGGCTATTGATCGGGTGCCGTTTGCTTTTGCCTGCATGGGATTATCCCCAATGAAGTGCATAAAGAGCTGGGGAAACACTAGAATAATAGCTATCGCAAGAAACATCTTTATCCTATATTTCCATGAGTTCGTCATGTGTAGATCTTCCTTTCAATTACACTTAGAGGAATTTGTATTTTTGTTTCTTTGCCATTTTCTACGTAATAACCGAAACCTGCATGAATATCTTCTTCTTTTCTGTTATAAGGCAAGGTATATAGACTTTGTTCAGATTTCTTCATCAACACGAGCGCTTGGCGTATTTGTTTTACCTCGTTTGTAAACAGATCAAATCCTTTTGTAATTTCATTGTTATTACCTGAGACAATGACATTAAATCCAAGATGGCTATAATTTTTCATGTATTTCGATAAGCGGTCCTGAATCATACTATCAGTTGTTTGAATGAACCTAGAATAGCCATCGATCACAAAATATAATGGTGTAAACGGCTGTTCCGATATAGTTCCTCTTGATAATGCATCTAAGTACTCGCGCTCTCTTTGTTTAAATATCTCTTCAGATTCATCAAGCCACGCTGAAATATGTTCTTTCGTTTCAAGATAATCTACTTTTTCTTCTCCAGCATAATTAGAAAGGCCGCGGTCAACTGAATCAAACATACCTATTTTTTCAGTTTCTTGAAGAAGAATGGTATTTAACATGACTCTTAACGCATTTGTTTTTCCTTTTTGAGTCTGTCCTACAATGACGCAATGTTTATTTTTAAGAAAGTTCATATGAACAGGCTGCACAAACTCTTCATCAAGCCCGATTGGTAGTATACCTGACCTTTGGTTCCCTTTTGTATATTGAGTGAAGTTCACCATCGTTAGTTCAGAAGGGAGCATTGGAATCGGTTGAGGAGTTGCACTAGTTGAATACTTATCAGCGATTCCTTGAATATCTTTTTTCATATTTTCTAGTAGTTCGTAATCGTCTTCTCCACGAGCGGGCAAATAAATTTGTGAGAAATAAGCTTCTTCTCGTTTAATGATTGCTCTTCCTGGTATGGGTTCTGGTGAAAAAGGAACCTTTCCAAGTACAGTGTAAGATTCTGATTGGTCCATTAAATAATGCACAATTTTCGTCTTCAGGTTATTCATTAGAGACTGCCTGATCGCGTTAATCCTTGTAGCAGTAAAAATCATATAGATTCCTAGGGTTTGTCCATCACGTGCAAATTGTGTCATCTGCATCTCCAGGTCCTGCATCTCTTCTTTTACAAGATCGAAGTTATCGATTGTAATAAAAAGAATTGGCAGTTTCTCTTTATTAAGAGAGTTATACATCTTAATGCTGCTTACTTCGCTTTTTTGGAATTGTTGTTTTCGATCGGCAATCTCATCTTTTAAGAACCTCATAAACTTTTCAATTTTTCTCTCTTCATCCATTAAAAAATAATCAGCCGTATGAGGAAGCTGCCTTAGCGGCAATAGAGACCCGTTACCAAAATCAAAAAGATAATAGTGAATCTCTTCCGGACTTAGCTTGGATGCCATTGATAATAAGAGCGTCATAACGGAATGTGACTTTCCATAGCCAGATGAACCGAAGATACCGATGTTCCCATCATCCATTAAGCGGTATATGTAAGGTGTTTGTGACTGTTTTTCTGGTTCATCTACCATTCCTAAATAGACTTCGTGATCTTTTTCTTCAAACTCGTTTAGATGGATTAAACGACTGTTTAATGGAGGGAGCCACGGACTATTTAGCTTTTTAATTCCCAGTGTCTTCTGCAATTCTTCAATCCGGTCGACGATAACGTCAATCTCTGCTTCAGTTTCTTTTTTATTTTTAGCGTTTGACGTTACTTCCGATAAGGGAATAAGACCTAAATCTGTTACAAGTGCTACTTCATCTTCATTTTCGATTGTTTCCTCCAAATATGGTGCACCGCTCCATGCAGATTGGAATAATTCGTAGACTTCATTGTTACCGACTTGGAGATATCCTCTGCCTGTTATAGTGATAGAAGATGCATCAGCATTTTTTATTATTTCTCTGCTGTCGGCCGCATCTTGAACCTTCAGTGCAATCTTGAAACGGGCATTACTCCAAATTTGGTCATCGATTACTCCGCCAGGTTTTTGTGTAGCAAGTATAAGATGAACACCTAAACTTCTTCCGATCCTTGCAGCACTTACCAATTCTTTAATGAATTCCGGTTCTTCACTTTTCAACTCGGCAAACTCATCAGAAATCAGGAATAAATGCGGCATTGGCTCATATGATTCTCCGCGCTTATAAAGGCTTGTATATTCATTTATGTGATTGACTTGATATTTGTCAAAAAGCCGCTGTCTTCTTTTCAATTCACTTTTTATAGAAGCTAGTGCTCTTGCAGTAAAGTTACGGCTTCCTTCAATATTCGTAATCGTACCTAAAAGATGAGGCATGTTTTTAAATGGTTGTGCCATTCCCCCACCTTTATAGTCAATGAGTAAGAAGGCGACTTCATAGGGATGGAAATTTACAGCTAGAGACAAAATGTACGTTTGTAAGAACTCACTTTTACCAGATCCCGTCGTACCCGCTAACAGTCCATGTGGTCCATGAGCTTTTTCGTGCAGATTCAGCTCTACAATATCCTCTTTGCCTTTTAACCCGATCGGTACGGCTAATGATTTAGAAGACTCTCTTGTCGTCCAATTATGTTCAATTGGAAGATCGACTACTTCTTTAGCTCCAAAAAGTTCTAAAAAAGATACACTGTTTGGAATAGAGTTTGTCATTCCTACAAGATGATTTAATGTTCTTAAGGTTCGAGCGTATCTTTCGTTTCCTTCCCCATTATGATGATCAAGTTTAAACTGAATTTGAACTGCTTTCTTATCCTCGATCAAGATGTCGCCTGTTGAGTCATTTATGTATCGGACAAGCGTGTGTATGTTGTCACTCAGGCTCTCTTTTGTTTCAGCAGCAAAAATCACCGATATACCCAGATGTGAGAATTCTCCTTCTAAATATTCGAGCAATACGTGCTCAGTCATTATCTGCTGATCTAAAATGATAAATACCAAATGAGGTGAAAATCTTATTTTCTCTTTTCCATCACCTGCTTCTAAGTCACGTTCTCGGATTATTTCATAAACAGAGGACAATAATTGGTCCCTTGTCTGCTCGTTATAAATAAGCCCTTTAGCATGTGAATTTGGAAGTTGAAAATGTGGAAGCCATTTCAGCCACTCCCAATCGCTATAATCTTTTTCATTAAAAATGAAAATAAAACGAACGTCATGATAGCTATGGAAAAAAGCTAATTGCCCTATGAGCTGATGAAGTTCACTTTTCATAATCGATTCTTTTCCGATAAGTCCCATTGCACCAGTTGATAAATTAACAGTGATTGGGACATTCTTAACTTCTTTATAAACCTTTTCCATTTTTTGCGACTGTTCTAATAAATGGTCGATTTCCCTGTTCGCCATATCTCCACTGTTTAAAGAAAGAGTATAGCTTGAAGGGACGTTACCCGTTCCAATTCTAATCTGGAGAAAGTCATGGCTTTCTGATGTTCGCTCCCAAATACGATCTGATATCTGCTCTGTATAATATTTCATCTGCTCAAAAGAGGGATAATGATAGTGAAGTACTTTTCTTTGCTTATCTGCTAATTCTTCAAGTTCTTTCCGTTTATTATCTAGATATAAGCTGTATACTTTTTTACGTTTAATTTTTCGTTTTTTAAAATTCCCTCGCTCTTTAAAATACTGCACTGAAGAAGTGACAAGTGTAGTAGCAAACATCACCATCGAAATGATGATAAAGATTCCTCTAGGCTGTATGATGGCTACAATCCCCATAACGATCATCATTAAAAGAGGAGGCATAATAATTAACCAAAGTCCCTTATTTGGATTTTCTCCTTCCTGAGATGGGAAAGACAACGTGACCTTATCCTTTGGAAGTTCAAATACCATCCTGGGCGTTCTTCGGTAGTTGGGATATTTCTTGCTCATTTCAGAAACAGGTTTGTTGGCAATGGGCAGTTTTGAGGTGAATTCTTCCTGACTTGAGATCTGCAGCAAATCTTTTTCTATTAATTTAAGAGACATAAATGGCCAGAATAATAGATCTCCCACCTCAAAAGAAGTCAATCCTGTTATTTTATGGCCATTCAAATACACTTGATCACTCTTAGGCGAGATCATCCATCTTTCTCTTGCTCTTATTAATACAAAAGATTCTTCTTCTGATACAAGATCCTTTGAATGATGAATAACGTGTGCATGAATATTTGTTGCTGCGAACGTATATTCTTTGTTAAACCCAAGATAAAAGGTTTCTTGGTGTACTATATCCGGTGTCAAATAAAGTGATAATGTTTGGGTGCCATCAGAGAAATCGTATGGAGCGTTCTCCGAAACGTAACCGATATTTATGCCGCTTTGAAGAATTTCGAGTTTCTCTCCATCTTGCTTTATCGTTAAAGATCCTTTACTAAAAGGAAAGTTTAAAACAGTGACTGTATCTTGAATGGCAGGGCCAATTGTAAGTGAACGAGAAGAGTCTTTTTTTAGATGTATGTGTTGGTAAGTTTTTTCATGAAATACCCATAGTTTGTTCATACTTCACCCCCTCTAGTTTGCAGTTGCTGGTTTAGGCACAGCTGTAGGATTCTTCTCCTTTTCAGCAGAGGCTGCTTCCTCTCTTGCCTTTTGTTCTTCAGCTTCTTGCTCTTTTTCTTCCTGCTCTTGCGCAAGCCTTTCTTCCTCTTCTACTCGAGCTTCTTCTTCTTTCAACGCTTCTTGTTCCTGAAGATATTCATCGATTTCTGCTTGTACTTCTTTTATTTTTTGCTGTTTTTCCTCACTGCTCAATTCATCATCAGACTTTAATTCTTCACGATATTTAATGAGAGCGAACATAATAAGATCTTGATCCTCTAACGACCGAGCGATATCCAGTGCTTCCTTAGCGTTTCCTCTTCCAATATGAATCCAGTATTGAAAATAAAAAGGATCAGATTGTAAAGTAACAGTGTTCTGTATATTTCCTTTTTGCTCTTCAGTCAGCGATTCATTGATTATGTAAGATGAGGCAAGCTGATATTGAACGACATTAGGCATATCTTCTACTTCATAATCGGACATGACCTCAACGACATCACTGTATTCCTTCCCAAGAAAATGTTCATTGCTACTAACAAACGCTTCCTGTCTTGGCTGTAGAAAAAACAAGGAGTACAGAGTATAGATGAGAGCAGGGATAAAGCAGATTAATAAACCTAACGCTGCATATCGAGTGATTCTCCACTTCTTCTGAGGAATAGTTAAAATCAATTTATCTTTCTCATCTAGTTCGTCTAATTTCTTTTGAATCAGTTGTATAAGTGCATCAATATTTTCGGCTTCTATAACTTCTTTAGCGACAGAAGATAACTCTAACGTTTCATGAAGCTTTAGATAATCCTGAAATGCAAATTTACCATCAACTACGAAGGCAACAGTTGCTTTCAGTTCTTTCCAAACTCTCTCATAGTCGGCCTCATAAGGAGGTATGCTCTCTTTTACTCCATAATGAAGAAAGGAAGGTGTTAAACTTTGATCAAAGACGATGTTTTCTGGACAGACCACAAGGTGCAAACGCGTTAGCGCATGTTCCTTTACTTTTTTAACGAGCTGAAAAGCAAACATCCATTTACTTCTTTCATTTTTACTTTTTAACTCGGGAAAAAATCGATAACGGGCATGAGGGTGAATGTTAATTTTTAGTTCATCATCTTCTAATAAAATAGACCTTTGAATGTCAGAATCAAGTTCCTTCAACAAATCAATTTCTATAACATCATCTAGTTTTATTTTTTCTTTTTGAAACGCAAAAGTAATAGAATCCTCATCTCTGCTTATCTGGGATTCTAAACTTTGTTCCAAGTAGGTTTGATTTTTTTCAGTCATTGCTTAGCCCCCCCTCAAAGGATTTCAAAACGGTCACCTGTCATTATTCCGTGCTCCAGCAGCTTTTGATTGCCGGAAAGCACTATATTTTTATTTGGGACACGCACCCAGAAGCCATCTCTAGGCGGAACATGAATCTGTTTTGTCTGCCATACGATATCAACTACTTTTTTGACAGAATGAAAGTTTGATAAACGAAGATCAAACGTTTCTCCCGTATAATTTTTTAGATCCACCGTAACTTCAATGTACATAAAATAATCACCTCAAAAAGTGAAGAGCGCCTATAGTGTTGAAGGCGCTCCTATAAAACATGACTTAAATAGTGAAGCTACCCTCTAATTTGGCTTGCGATTTGGTTATCAGCGTCTTCAAGAGCTCTAGAAGTATTGTTTAATTGTGTAGAGATGTCTTCGAGAAGCTGTTGCATTTGAAGAAACGATGGCTTTAATGATTCGTATTGCTGGCTGAAAGCTCTGCTTGCCTCCCCTTCCCACATTCCTTCTAATTGACTAATCATGGCATTCAATCTTGAAATCTGATCTCCCACCTGACTGCTTTCATTTGAATATCGGCCTGACATATCGACAAGCTCTGCGGGTGTAACGCGAATAATACCTGACATCTTCTTCTCTCCCTTGTGATTTTATTTTTATAAACAACGACCTATAAAGGTCGGTTGTCCCGAAAGTCCATTTGGATAAATACACCTATATTTGCCCTTTTATGGAAATTACGAAACCATAAATTTGAAAATTTACGATACTTTTTGCTTACTGAAAATGTTTTTAAAAGATTTATTAAGAACATCTCATCCTTTATTCCTAAGTCTGTAGTCTTTTGATCCTTTTACTATTTTTCATAGACTGTAAATTTACTAAAGTGTTTTAAAGATTGTTTTTGGGCTATTTTGCTTGCGAAAATACAGCCTAAATAAAATAAAGCGCATGGATAATCCCATGCGCTTTCTATTCTCCTCTCCACTAGGCTTACTTCATTTTTTCTCAACGTACTCCCTTATCACAAAAAAAGATATCAACAAACTGAAATAGAACATGCAATTAGATGCTAGGAGATTTCTATATGGTCGATAATCAGTTATGTGGTATGCGAGTGTTTCCCGTATAAATAAAGGCAGGGTCATTATAATAAATCCCGTTAAGGCAGCAATAATTAACCAGATTAAGGCCGGCATTTTTTTGTATATAAATATCATTAAAATCGGTAGAATGGTTAACAAAAGGATCCAGATTACTTTTGCGTTATCCATGACAAAACTATAGATAACAGCTGAAAGCAGGAGACTTGGAAGAGTAAGTAATGAAAGAATTAATAGAGAAAATGGAACAGGACTGAAGTAAAGCATATTTCTGCTTTTAAATATAAGCATAATAATAAAGTACAGCGTTATGGCCATTCCTAGCATTTCTAGTATGTACATCGTGTAGATGATGATCTCTTCCCAACTTAGAAATAAATCGTTAAGATATTCATTTACTTTACGTTTGTCGTAGAGAAAAAACAGCCAACCAATTATAATCACAATAATCGGTAGATACCCTGTTATCCTGTAGATGACTGGATCAGTATCTCTCACTAATATTTTTTTCTTAGCCATAATTCATCTTCCTTTCAAACCAATAAACTCACTTACCTAAACGCTTACCCTACACAAAAGCCTGCAAAAGTAAAAAAACTTCTGCAGGCTTCCAATTAGATTCTATTATGATCCGCTTTCCAGTTCGTAATTGCTTGTTTGATCTCTTTTGGCTTCATGTTCTCTGCCGCTGCTTTTTCAGCTAAGCTCGGAAATTCCTCATCAGGTGCAAAACGCAGCGCCACAATCTGCCCGGGTGTAAGACCTGCATGTAGAAGTTTCCCTGTCAGCACATAATAACGCAGGTTCTCTTCTGCACGAATAGCACGATCCTGAGCTTTTAGCGGGTACAGTCGCAATAAAGCAAACGTAACTAGCAGACCGCATGACATGACCAATAAAATTACGGCTAAGAACATATCCTCCGCTTTAAACAAATAAACAATACTCGCAATTAATCCCCCAAGCACTAGCAATGACAATACATAGTGATAGATTGGATGCATACGTGCATGATTTTTATAATTTTGTGTATTCATATAGTTCTCCTCTTTCTTTTCAACAATTTACTCCCACTTAAAGGTAAAGCTCGCTACAATAAATGCTCCGATCAGCCATCCTCCTAAAATCATTGCTTCCATGCCAAGATCAAATAAAGAAGCTCCAACGTTCATGGTTTCACGCAATGCATGACTTAAATGAGCAATCGGCAAAATCTGTACGATTGGCTGCAGGAATTCAGGCATGTCTCTTATCGGAAAGAATACGCCACCTAGAAACAGCATTGGGAAAGACAAGAATCCCGCGATCGGTCCTGCACTCTCAGGCGTTTTTGCAATACCGGCAATAATAAATCCGATCGCCATAAACGCTAACGTTCCCAGCGTAACGAACGCGATAACGGTAAGCCATGAACCTCTGACTTCAATGCCAAATGCAAGCCAGGCTACAGCGAGTACAATCATCGCCTGTAAACCGTTCAGCATGAAACGAGCTGTAATCTGTGCGGCAATAAATGTAGATGCTTTAAGCGTCGTACCTTGCATTCGGCGGAGGATCCCCCGTTCACGCCAGGAAGATATCTGACCTGCAACACCGTTCATGTTATTGCTCATGATCATCATTGCCACAATACCAGGTACAAGGAAGTCGATGTAACGCAGATTTAGCGCTTCTACGCCTTTAGATTCTGTAACCACAACCGGCTGATAATTCACCTGTTTTTTACTGATTGAATCAACCGTATTATTAACGAGCTGAAGTCCGACCTGTGACATTGCCATGTTCGTTTCATTATAATAGATTGGCAGTTTAAATGGTTCTGCCTTATTTTCAGCCAAAAGACTTTCTCCATAACCTTTTGGAATGGTAATAACTAACGTTAAATCCCCTTTTTTCAGCTTATCTAATGCGTCTTTTTCATTAAAATTATCTTCTATCGACACAACTTCAGTCTTTTTAAATTCTTCTATCAAGTTCTTGGACTGTTCACTTTGGTCTTGATCTACAACAGCTGACGTGATTGATACACCGCTGCCATTTCCCAAGAACGAACCTAACATCACCATCAAAACGATAGGAAAAGCGAGTGTCCAGAACAGGACTTGACGGTTTCTGAGGAAGATTCGAAGCTGAGCCAGTGTTAGTAAATAGTATGATCTCATCCTTCTCTTAACCTTCTTCCTGTCATATGGATAAATACATCTTCAAGAGTTGCTGTTCTCGTTTGTAAGTCTACGAGTTTAAGTTCTTTTTCAGAAGCTAAAGCTATTAAACTTGTTAACGTCTTCTGCAAGTCATCCGTATACAAAACATGAACATCTTTCTGACTCCCCACTTGCTTCACCCCGTCAACCTCTGACAAATTCACATCCACTTCATCTTCGTTAAACCGGAATTCAACAGCACTGTCAGACTGGAGATTTTTAACGAGTTCACTAGGCGTGTCCAGCGCAATAAGCTTTCCTTGATCCATGATTGCGATGCGGTCACATAGCACATGTGCTTCATCCATATAATGAGTCGTCAGCACAACCGTTTTCCCTCTGTCTTTTAAGTGCAATATAATATCCCACAAAGTACGGCGTGCCTGTGGATCAAGCCCAGTTGTCGGTTCGTCTAAGAATATGATTTGAGGATCGTGCACAAGTGCAAGTGCAATGGCCAGCCGCTGTTTCTGTCCTCCAGACAACCCTTTGATTCTGCTATTCTTTTTTTCTGTTAAAAGCATGTCATCAATTAATTCAGGAATTGAGATATGTTCACGATAAAAACTTCCGTAGAGATGAAGGATTTCGTCTACCGTTAACAGCTCAAAAAGAGTGGTAGATTGAAGCTGTACGCCAATGACTTCTTTCACTTGATCAAGCTCTCTTGTAATATCAAAACCACCAACGATCGCTGTTCCTTCATCAGGCTTCCGTAGTCCAACCAGCATCTCAAGCGTAGTCGTTTTCCCCGCTCCATTAGGTCCGAGCAGTCCGAATACTTCACCATTATGTACGGAAAACTCACTGCCATCTACTGCAGTAAAGTCTCCATATCGTTTCACAAGTCTTTCAACCTTTATAATTTCTTGCTGTGTTTCCATTTTTCACTCTCCAAACATACACTTCACTGTTTTTTATTTTTGCTGCAACAAAACATTTCTTCAAATCTTGTCCATAGCTGTTTAAGTGTCTCCATCCATTCACAAGCTCCGTCCATTGCCTCTGGCTGTATCGAGTAGTAGCGATAACGCCCTTCTTTTCGGTGCGTGACAAGACCTGCACTCTCTAATACTTTTAAATGCTTAGAGATGGCAGGCAGCGACATATCAAAAGGTTCCGCTAACTCTTGAACACTCCTCTCCCCATTTGATAGCTGCTCGATGATACTTCTTCTCGTAGGATCAGACAGAACAGAAAATACATCATTTAAATTATCCGCTTTATATTTAACCATTTGGTTAAGTATAAAGCGCGCGTCACATATCTGTCAATTTATACCTGTCCTAGCTATACGTATATTCGACTTTCACAGTGGCAGTAATTCTATTCTCACCCGGCTGTATGGGAGTTTCAGCACTTTGTGCCAGCATAGCCGCTTGAAATGGAACTGGTCTTGGCGGCAGCTGTTGAGATATTTCTTGTACGACAACCGGAACAGGCTGCAGTGTTACACCAAATGATCTTGCCATCGTAATCGCTTTTTGCTGAGCATTTTGTATCGCCAATGTTAACGCCTGGTTATAAAAAGCGTCGGGGTTGGAAACGGTGAACTGTATAGAAGAAACTGAATTAGCACCGCTTGCAACAGCTGTGTCAATCACCTGACCTGTCTTACGAATATCTTTTACTGTTACCTGCAGTTGATGCTCTACACGATACCCTCTAAATATTTGCTGGCCATTTTCATAGTTATATTGAGGGTCGATACGATAACTAGACGTTTGAATGTCACTTTGAGAAATGCCGAGGGACAGCATCCCTTGTATGACAGCAGCTGTTTTATCTGCATTCTCTTTTTGCGCTGCACTTAGATTTTGACCTTCATTAATGACTCCTATTGTAATGATGGCTTGATCAGGTGTTGCTGACACAGTTCCCTCCCCTGTTACAGTCATGCGGTTTGTCTTTGCTTGCCGATACAAATGTTCACTCATGGTATTTTGATATCCAGGGTAATACACGCAAGAATCCCCCTTCACTTTTCTATTCCATAAAAGCTATGCGTACACCTATATAAAAAGAAGAAAAAGCATCTGACACGTTTGCGTCAAATGCTTTCTCTTGTTATTTATCTGTTGGTTTTGGAAGATAGTTTAAGAAGTTTTGGTGAGCAAATCCTCGTACTTCTTCCTCTGAATAATGTTTCAACAGTTCATTTATTAAGTTTTGGGTTTTGGATGCGTCTTCTAAGTCCGTAATAAGTTGCGAGATTCCATCAAAATCCGAGCCTAGACCAATCTGCTTCACACCGCCAAGTCCACAGAAATGGTCGATGTGTTTAATGAGATCAGAGATGCTGGACGAGCACTCGCTTTTAGTAAATGGAGGGTTATAAACAACATGCACCACTCCTCCTTTACCGAACATCTCTTTCGCCATTTCATCCGTTAAGTTCCTCGGATGATCACATAGAGCACGTGAATTAGAATGGCTTGCTAAAGGATATTTGGCAATGTCCATAACGTCCCAGAAGGCACGATCACATAAATGGGAAACATCTGTTAGAATTTGATGCTTGTTATTGAACTTCACAACCTCTTTACCAAACACCGTAAGTCCTGCTCCACGAGGTTCCTGTGCCCCGTCTGCCGCGAGATTCGCGTGATTCCATGTAAGTCCAATCAATAGGACGCCAAGTTGGTGCAATATGCTTAACTTTGTAAGATCATCACCAATTGCGTCCACTCCTTCAAGCGTTAACACCGCCCCGATTTCTCCATCTTTTAAGGTATGAAAATCAGACCAATTTTTCAAATGCTTCATCTCTGGGTTTTTACCGAGGACTTCCTTATAAAAATAATCCACTTGCTGAAGTGCAGACTGAAATTTTTGATCGCTCGGAATAAACGGCTCTATAAAAATAGCGAAAAACTGAACGTTCACTTTTCCCTTTTTTAGTCGCTCTTTATTTGTAGCAAGCTGTGGTGCATCTGCATAACGCAGCTTACCGTCCGTTTCCCATATTTTTAATAATGCATCGCAATGCAAGTCAATGACATTCATGTTGATCCCACCATTTCTTTGTTAAATAATCTCCTTAACCCCAAAAGAATACGTTTAGTTGAAATTTATTTTTGTTATAATGTAAAGTATATCTTAGTTTACATATAAGGAAAGGCTTGATACGGGATGGAGAATAGTTCTTCTAATTTTATTAAAACAATCATCCAAAACGATCTGGAATCCGGAAAACACAAGAAAATCGTTACTCGTTTCCCTCCAGAACCTAATGGATATCTTCATATTGGACATGCAAAATCAATTGTAATCAACTTCGGACTTGCGGATGAGTTTGGCGGAGAAACCAATCTGCGCTTTGATGATACTAACCCATTGAAGGAAGATCAAGAGTACGTTGATGCAATTAAAAAAGACGTTGAGTGGCTAGGATTTGAATGGGAGAACCTACGCTTTGCTTCTGATTATTTTGAAGAAATGTACGCTCGTGCCGTTCTTTTAATTAAAAAAGAAAAAGCATATGTGGATGACCTAACTGCAGACGAAATCCGTGAGTACCGCGGTACATTGACAGAACCAGGTAAAGAAAGTCCTTACCGCAATCGTTCTGTTGAAGAGAACATAGATCTTTTTGATCGTATGCGTAAAGGCGAGTTCGAGAACGGACAAAAAGTACTTCGTGCAAAGATTGACATGAGTTCACCTAATATTAACTTACGCGACCCTGTTATTTATCGTGTCTCTCATGCAACCCACCATAATACAGGTGATGCGTGGTGCATCTATCCAATGTATGCATTCGCACACCCGATCGAGGATGCGATTGAAGGCGTTACTCACTCCCTTTGTACAACTGAGTTTGAAGACCAGCGTCCTCTATACAACTGGGTTGTGGAAGAGTGTGAGATGGAAAGCCAGCCACAGCAAATTGAGTTCGGTCGCCTAGGACTAACGAACACGGTAATGAGCAAACGTAAACTGAAGCAGCTTGTAGACGAAGGCTATGTGGACGGATGGGATGATCCACGCATGCCGACGATCTCTGGTTTACGCCGTAAAGGCTATACGCCTGACTCAATCGTTGAGTTTGTAAAAGCAGCTGGTGTTTCAAAAGGTTCTGGTGTAACCGACACGGCGATGCTTGAGCACTTTATCCGTGAAGATCTAAAAGTGAAAGCACCTCGTACGATGGGTATTGTTGATCCGTTAAAAGTAGTGATCACAAACTATCCTGAAGGACAAGTTGAGATGCTAGATGCAGAGATCAATCCAGAGAATCCAGAAATGGGCTCACGTCAGATTCCGTTTTCTCGTGAAATTTATATCGAGCGTGAAGACTTTATGGAGGACCCTCCGAAAAAGTACTTCCGACTCTTCCCTGGCAACGAAGTTCGCTTAAAGCATGCTTACTTCATTAAATGCGAAGATTTTATAAAAGATGAAAACGGCAATGTGGTTGAACTTCATTGCACGTACGATGTAGAAACGAAGTCAGGCACTGGATTTACAGGCCGTAAAGTAAAAGGAACACTACACTGGGTTGAAGCAACACAAGCCGTACCAGCTGAGTTCCGTATGTACCAGCCGCTCATTTCAGATGCAGATATGGAAAACGAAGAAGATAGCGAAGGCAAAACGTTCTTGGATTATGTGAACAAAGACTCTCTTATCGTAAAACAAGGATTTATTGAAGCCAACATGAAGGACGCGAAACCTCAAGACAAGTTCCAGTTCTTCCGCCACGGCTATTTCAACGTCGATCCAAAGCATACGACTGACGACAAAATTGTGTTTAACGAGATTGTATCACTGAAGAGTTCATTTAAGCTTTAATTAGAATTAAAGAAGGGTTCCCAGCTGTGGAGACCCTTCTTTTTTTGTGTTTGCATATGTTTCTAGGCCCTTAAAATGAATTTATAGGCCTTCAAATAAATTTATAGGCCTTCAAAAATTTTTATAGGCCCTTAAAAATGGTTTATGGGCCTTCAAAACGATTTATAGGCTTTTCGACAAACACGCCGTACAAACTTATTGGATCTTTTATTGTTCTGGCGGTCTCTCACCGTACTGCAACTCACGAATACTCAGCCCGAAATCCATCTCTAAGTGTGGATAATCCTTGAAACCATTCCAATCTCCACCCCACTCGAATCCAAGTTCTTTCGCAATCGCGACAACTTCCATCCAATCGGACTTCCCATTTTTATTATCATCCCGTTCTAGGTCCCAAACAACGGTACCGTCATCCAACTTTAAGGCGAAATCTATGGCTAAACCATAATTATGATAAGATTCTCCACCCTCAACATGAGTAACGATTGTTCCTTCTTCTGTTCGTCCTTGAGCATATAATCGATCCTGCTCTTCCGCAGAACGAAAATCATCTGTAATCACAATGTTAATTCCTTTTGCAGCAGCTCTTTGAATAAGTATATCTCTATTTTCAGCCACAATCGGATGCATTTCTGTCGGCAATGGTGTATTTCTCTTTTTCCATTCCAGTGTTATCAAATAGTAGATAGAAGCAAGTACAGCCATGAAAAGTAGAAACTTCAATATCTTCAAAAAAAAACTCCTTTTTATACAAATCTCTACTTCTAGTTTATCTCAACGAATGGATTGCGGAAAAGAAAATACGCTTCTCGGGTCATACTTTTCATTTACTCTTTGAAGTCTCTCAATATTTCTTCAATAATACGCTTTTTGATAATTTTTTAGATCGCTATATGGAAAGTTTACAAAAGAACCTTTTGTGATTGTCTCTAAATACCTAAATCTTTTCTCTACCCATTTTTTATTTTCTTTGGCAACAAGTGGATCTTCCCATACGGATTGGATACCTAAGATATAATGCGCTTTTCAATAATAAAAAGCGGTATCTGTTTTGCTCATCTTTCGAATCTATCCACCCATTGATTACACAGTAAGTGCTGCATAGACCGAACATTTTGCAGGCTTTCTCACAAGGTTTACGATCGTCTCTATTTCTTCTCGGTCATACTCTTTATAATTTCCCCCGTTAATCCTTTAAAGTTATCAAACTTCAACACCCTCTTAAGTAACTGACATACACTGCAGTTTATGAGAAGGAAGCTTGAACACATGCCAAACAATACAAAAAACCAGGTTTCCCTGGTTTTTTGACATTCATTTTTTATTGTTGTGAACCAATCGCTTGAGCCAAACTCGATTTAATTGAAACTTTTTCAAAGGATAGACCTAGCTGAACTGCAGTTAAAGCAATTTCTGGTCGAATTCCAGATAACGTACACTTCACTCCAATTAGGCCTAGTGTTTCGATAAGTGAGAAGATTTGCTGAGCCACCATCGTATCAATAATCAAGACACCAGAAAGATCGATGAACAGATGCGTAATTTCTTTTTCCGTGCACTGTTCTAGTGTATTTTCCACGATCAGCTTTGCTCTTTGCGTATCAATGATCCCAATTAACGGCAACAGCCCCATATGATTATTAAGTGCAATAACTGGTGAACTTAATTCGTTAATCATTTCTTGCTGTGCAATTAATTTTTCCTGACTGTATTTTTGGTTTTCCTCAACAAACCACGTGACGATTTTATTAAAAGTTTCTATGATGATGTTGTTCCAAGCATCAATAGTGGTTTGAGAGTATTCTCCTTTATGAAGGCTAACGAATTCTTTTATTAGACGAAGGTATTGTTTTTGGACATTGAAAAATTCTTTCATGATAACTGTAACGGGTGTGTTCAAGTGCTCATCGTCTTGAGCAATCATAAGCACCCATTTTTCAAAATCTTTTAGGAATTTATTTTCTTCTGTGACAAATACCTCACAAAAATGTACATGAAATTCATGATTTTGCTCTTTAAGCGTTTTAATTGTTTCGGGATTAGTGGAAGCATATACCCCTGTGGCCTGTGATTTATCAATTGATCGGTACCAATCTTCCGTCAGCTGCCATGTTTTTTCAATTAAAAAAGAATGCAGCGCCTTATCTCTATGCATTTCTTTCCCACTCTCCCCATCTATCCTTTTTTATCGCAATTAGTCTTCGTCTTTTGCATCCCAATCTTCAGGAATGGGTTCACTCAAGTATTCCTCAACCATCTTCTTATATTTTTCAAGCTGCTCAAAATGTGTATTGAACTGCTCTTTATTAATAAGATGCTGATTCCCGTCAAAAATAGCACGAATCTTATTCTGTTGAATAAGGCTCTCTACGACCGCCTCTGGCATTGACAAGTATTCAGCCGTTTCTTTTATCGTAAGGTACATCATTCATACATCCTGTCTAACTTTTGTTTAATATAAGCTTACAGCAAGAACGGTATGGATTCAATATACCCTAAAAATTGAACTCTCAAATCTAATCTGCCAATCTTTGTTTTAGAATCAATTGTTTACTCATCAACAATACAAAAAGAAATAAAATCACATCAACAAATCCGTAAACCAATGTGTAGCTTCCGAAATGAAACAGAAAACTTCCTAATAGCGGCCCTATACTCATACCCATGTATCTGAAAAAGTTATAAGCCCCAATCGCTGTAGCTCGATTGGATTGGAAATCCTGTGTGAGCATTGCTGTTTGGACAGGCAATGACATACCTAAGAAAAGGCCAAATAAACAGATGGATATGATTAATAAGAAAAGAGAAACACTAGATACTAATATAAAGAGGAATAAGGAAATTACATTGAGAAGAGCAGAATACACAATGACTTTTCGCTCATTAAATCTTCTCATTTTTCCTCCAATAAAACTCCCCGCAACAATTCCAAGTGAAAGCGGAAGAAAAACAAGCCCCTTTTGTTCTACCGATAATACATAGCGCTCACTCATAATGCCTGGTAAAAACACTATAAAGTTATAAAGAGCGTAATATTGAATAAATCCAAGACCGATTACTGAGTATCCAATTCGGTTTTGCAAAATTTTCAGGAAATCTGTAAATCTAAAATTTTGTTTTTTCACTGCGGCTGGTTTTGTTTCTTTCAAAATGATGAAGTTTCCAGCAAGTATGATAAATCCACTACAAAACAAAGCAATAAAAATCATATGAAAATCAAAGAACCGCTAAGAAGGCCACCAGCAACTGGGCCCACCACAGGACCGAGTGATACCATCATTTGAAACGTACCCATAGGCTCGATTCGGTCTTTCCCTTCAAATAAATCCCCAATAACAGTTACAGCGACTACCGATCCCGCTGCAATTCCCACCGCTTGGAGGGATCGAAACACCAAAAGAAATTCAATCGCTTCTGAAAAATAACATCCGATTGTAGCCGCTAAATAAATGATAAGACCAGTAATCATCACTTTTCTGCGGCCGATTGAGTCTGTAAGAGGCCCATACACCATCTGCATAAGAGCCAAAAAAACCGTATAGATTGAAATAGAGAAATTAACTAAAAAAGGTGTAGTCTGAAGTTCTTTCGTTACCTCAGGAATGATCGGTACATAAATGGTTTGAGAAAAAGGTCCAAGAAACGCACCAAAGGCAACGAGATAAACTAACAATTTGCGGTGCTTCACAAGTAAAACTCCTAACTATATAAAATAAAAAAGTCTGCTGAAAAATAATTCAGACAGACTCTATATACATCAACTTTTAAATTATACACCTTATTAATCTTTTCTATAAAAGATTTAGCTTACAGCGGTTGTATTCCCCTGTTCTATCTTTTCAAGATTATTACGGTACTTTTCATGGTAAACCGCTGGTCTTATCGCTCTAACCAGGATAGCAACTAAACTTATTAGAGGAGAGAAAAAGACAAACCGAATGATATCAACCACTATACTAGTGATAAATGGTTCAGATAACCTTTGAATAATTAAATCTACTAAAAACAAGGCTATCATCCACTGGAGAATAAAAATTCCTGCAAATTTTAAAAAACTCAATAATTTTATTTTTGGTACTCCGTATAAGTAAAGTGTTAAGAAAATAGAAAATGAACTGAAAAATACGAATTGCGCTGGTAACGTTAAGGATTCATCACTACTATATTCTTTGTAAAAAAGACTCAGAAAAACAACCATGACTAAAAATTGCACCGTGAAAATCATCTTATTCCCTAGTTTCTTTTTTACGAACACATCAGCTTCTATCATTTTTCGAGTCATTGGCAGCGTGTACTCATTTGGTTTGTCTGTTGTTACTATCATTAATCCTAAATCTTTTAATGAATCCCCCAAAATATAAGGCCTGCGCTCAACCTCATCTCGAACAACTTGTAAGAAGTCAACGGCTGGTACCTTTGACAATTCATAATCTGTAATTTCTAATGGAACATTGTTTTTCTTTAACTTTAGAAACCATGGATAAAGTTCCGCTTCGTCAAAATGGGAGAATTGGAATACATCAAGTGCTCCCTCATTATTTCGATAAACAATGTTTAGCATAATATATTTATAATAGCGTGTTTTTCCCGTGGAGTTTGCTCTGTAAACGCTGACGGATAAAGGAGAGATCAGACATTGTACAGCCTGTGAGAATAAAAACTCAGAACCCGATGTTTCATTTGTTTTTAAATTAGTTTGGGTGGTTTTATAACCCTTTTCGGATAGTTCCCAGTCCGTTACTTTGGAAAATCCAAAGAATAAAATGTAAAAAAGATATATCACTAACGGTGTGACTAGCAAAATCGAAAAAGCAGTTAGGACAGTCAGCCCTATGTCTTTACCATCTGAATCAATAAACGATTTTATTAAATAGTACAAAACACTTAATAGAAAAAGATTAAATAAAATAATAAACACACATGAATACCACTTTGGCCTATTCGTATACTTCCCATTTTTCCCGTACATAGCAACCTCTCCAACACTAACTTATTCAATCTCAATCACTAGTTTATCTGACTTTGCTCGTGAAACACAGGCCAAAATACAATTCTGGGCATTTTGTTGATCCTCGCTAAGAAAGAAATCAAAATGATTGATCTCCCCTTCTGCGACCGGCAGCTCACACGTTCCGCATCGTCCTACTCTGCATGAGTATGGAACATTTAAGCCATGCTGCAATAGAGCATCTAATAAAGTTTGTTTTTTATCTACGCGTATTTCTTTTCCATTTTTGAGTGAAACATGAAAAGATGTTACATGTTTCTGCTGAGGTGGTGAAAATCGTTCTTGGTGTACCGACTTTTTAGGATAGCCTAAATCTCTGGCCGCTTTTATAAATTGTTCTATAAAAGATTCAGGGCCACAAAAATAAACATGAGTGCCGATTGGATGATTTTCTAAAGATGAAGTAGACATACGGTGGTTTTCTTCTGAGAAATAAAAATGACATTGCCCCGAATAATGCTTCGTTAAAAACTCATAAAACGGACAATTTTGTTTTGATTTAGAAGCATAATGAAGTTCGAAAGAGAATCGCTTAGTCATAAGTTCATGTATCATTGATAGAAATGGAGTAATTCCGATTCCAGCCGCATAAAAAACATGATGCCTTGCTTTAAAGCTTAATGGAAAATGATTTTTGGGATAACTGATTCGCAGACTGTCTCCAACTTTCATTGCTTTATGCCAGAAGCGTGATCCCCCTTTAGAATCCTCACTCAAACGAACGGCTATCTCATATTGTGAAGTTTCGTCGGGATGACTAGTTAGCGAATATTGCCGAACTACTAATCCATTTGCTGTTTCAAGGTAAGTAGAGATATGCGAACCACCACTAAATCGTGGAAGTTTATTTCCCTTTGCCGGAGCTAGGATAAACTTCTTAACATGCTCCGTCTCTTGCACAATAGAGGTGATTTGAACTGATAATGTAGCCTCTTTATACAATTAAGCCCACCTCCTATAGTTTTGCAACATAGCCTAGGAATGCATCGTGCATGGCAGAATAATGGTCTGAAACTTCAAGTTCTAAACCACAGCGATGACAATACAGCCTTTTTAGCTCCTTATTGGACGTATTGATTTCATGACAACGGCAGCAAAACACAGGAATTTCTCTCTCCCCATATCCAATGTACTGCACGTCTTCCTCTGAATATCCGATATCCTCTATAGGTTTTCGAAATTGCTGAAGCTCTGAAGATGGTAATGCCACGTAGAGAAAGGTGCCCATCTTTTGAGATTTCAAGAAATCTTCCAACAAGGACATTTTAAGGTCTGACAGAATAAACCGTTCATGAGTCAGCCCTTCTTCATTTACCTTTTCCATCACGCTGCTTAACAGTTTTAAACCTTGATCATCTCCACAAAAAATATACTTTCTTTTTC
Source organism: Fictibacillus sp. UD (assembly GCF_043558025.1). NCBI lineage: Bacteria > Bacillati > Bacillota > Bacilli > Caryophanales > Fictibacillaceae > Fictibacillus > Fictibacillus sp. UD. The sequence continues at coordinate 129,630 of NZ_JARUHH010000005.1, read as the reverse complement.
CATTGATAAAAACAGCTTCATTTTTCATGTGGCTCTCACTCGTTCCAGCTGTTTCTCCAAGTAATCCAACACCGCATCTTTATAAAGGGAAATACCTTTGTAATCAGCAATGTGTGAAGGAAGTTCAGAAAGAATTTCATAAAACTGCTGCAGCCACTCCGAATTTGCAGCCAGCTGTTCTAAAGGCAGTAAATGCGTGTGAATGGTAAAAAGTATGCTGTTAGTTCGCGGCAATCTGAATAACTTCTGAACTTCTACTCGAATATGAACAAGCTTTCCTGCATTTTCTTTTGTAACTTGTTTACGAAGCTGACCCCATTGATCAAAGGTTTCCAGTGAAGTATCCATCCTGTCACCTGCCATCAGTGACCAATTTAGTCTTTCCCATGGGTTTCCTGCATCTAATCTCATTAGAAACTGTAAAATACGATCGTCCAATCCTTCTTCTTTGAAGCCTGGAATGGGATGGTGGATGCTTTTGAACTTCATACCTAAGTTAAAGGCAAGCGACCAGTTCGCAGGAAAACAAAGCTGCCCTGCATCTAGATACAAGTCACCGTCACGCTGCATCATTAGAATTAAATCCTCTTGCACATGATGGCTTATAAAAGCTAACGGCTCACACGGCAGTGACTTATCATCACCAAAGACGAATTCTACTTTTTCGTCCAAAATGTTATTGGTAAAAATCCAGGTGGAATTTCTTTTCTTTACTAAAAATTGATTCGGATAATGTGCTGCGAGATGGTCAATAACAAGTTCAACGATTTCCCACTGACCTGTCATAGTATGCGGAAGTGATTGATAGCAGCGTTCAGGATGATGCGTTAAAAGATTCCTCTTTAGAAGCATTTCTTTTTTATAATCTGAAGTGATCTCCACACTAATGGGTGTATGCATCGGGATGGAGTTGTTGGAATAACGGTAGGTTGGGCCCTTAAACGGGTACGGAAATTGTTCGAGATTAGCAGTCCATTTCATACCTTCACCCTTTACAGAATATTCTTATAATTTATTGTAAAGAAATTTGGTTCACATGAAAAGGCAAAAAAGAGAACTGACTTTTTCAAGTTAGCTCTCCTTCTTCTTTTCTGGATAATCACACAGTTCAATAATTTGCCCCTGCGAATGCGCGGGATTCATATATATTAATCGTCTGCCATAAGGATTGGTACGAAAAGTATCTTTTAAAAAGGTATAGCCCCTGCTCTCAAACTCTTCAATCGTTTGGATCAAATCATCCACCTCATAAGCGAGATGATGAACTCCTTTTCCCTTTTGGCGTATAAAACGCTCAATCGGTGAAGTTTTACTTGTTGGCTCAAGCAGTTCGATGACTTGATTCTCAAGTTCAATCACGGCGATATGCGTCTCAACACCAGGCTTTTCACTCGTATATCGTTCCGTCAGCTTACCGCCTAAAACGTTTGTATAAAATTCTATCGCTTCATCTATTCTTCTTACCGCAATTCCTGTATGATCCAGTCTCATTACAATCACCTCTTCTTGAACTACTGACTTGAATTATAGAGCGTTAAGAGAGTTAACGCAAAAAAGGAAGATTTTAAAAAGCACCACATAAAGATCGTTAAACCTGGAAAACGTATAAAAAAATCAGCCCTATAATGAAGGACTGATTTTCACTTCTTATTTTTTTACCAAAAGGTACATAAAGTACGGTGCACCAATGATGGTTACGATGATTCCAGCAGGGATGCCGCTTGGATCTAAGATGACTCTTCCTATCGTGTCCGCAGCAAGCAGAAGAATAGCTCCTATTAACGCTGCAACAGGAAGGAACGCTTGATGACGCGGACCAACGAGTGATCTGGCGATATGAGGAGACATGAGTCCTACAAAAGCAATTCCGCCACTAACCGCTACTGATGCTGAAGCAAGCGCTACCGCAACCATGATCAGAAGAATTCTTTCTCTTCCTACATTCACGCCCACACCAACTGAAACATTCTCATGCAGGTTCAATGTGTTCAGCACATTGGACTTAAACATCGTATATGGAACGAGCAAAAGAATCCATGGCAGCAACGACAGAACAAATATCCAATCATCACCCCATATTCTACCCGCCATCCAGTTCGCCATGAATGAGTAGTCTTCCATATCTAATCGTGTTGATAACGTTAATGTTGCCCCATATAGCGCTGCAGCCAATCCAACACCGACTAAAACTAGCCTCGTTGGTTCAACACCTTCGCCTTTTATATAAGACATCACATAAATGACAGCAGCTGTTGCCAATCCGCCTGCTAAAGCAAATAGCGGCAACACGTATAGAAAACTCGATGATTCTACCGTAAAAAACATGATGTACACCACAACCATCAGACCAGCACCAGCATTAATTCCTAAAATACCAGGATCTGAAAGCGGGTTCTTCGTAATACTTTGCAGGATGGCACCAGACACTGCGAGCCCCATCCCCGCAAGGATTGCAACAAATATGCGTGGTAACCTAAACTCAAAAAGAATTAGATTCTCTCTCGGTGTTCCTTGTCCAATAATCGTTCGGAATAGTTCTGAAGGGGTTAATGAAGCAAAACCAGTTGCCACACTTACAACAAAAATGGCTATCAACAAAGAAATCGCTGCAAACGTTGGTACCCTTACTCTCTTAATCTGACGCGCATTCATCATGACAGTTTTCTCCCTCCCTTTCTTGCAAGGTAAAGAAAGAAAGGAACACCGATCATGGCAACTACTGCACCAACTGGTGTTTCATATGGAGCGTTTACCGTTCTAGCAAATGTATCCGCTAAAACCATCAGCACACTTCCAAAGATCGCAGAACAAGGAATGATCCAGCGATAATCGGTTCCCACTAAAAATCGCACAATATGAGGAACCATCAGACCGACAAAGGCGATGGAACCAACAAGGGAAACTGCCGCGCCGGCTAGAATTAATACGACAGTCATCAGAATACATTTTGTTAATAAAGTCCGCTGACCTAAACCTTTCGCCACTTCTTCACCAAAGCTCAGAATCGTTAGCTGCCTTGAGAACATAACAGCAACCGCAATCCCAACAATGACTACAGGTACAATGATTTTTAACTGTTCCCAGTTGGTTCCGGATACCCCGCCTGCTGTCCAAAAAGCAAGGTCTTGAGAAAGCTTAAAGTATAAAGCAATTCCTTCTCCCAACGAAGAAAGCAGTGCAGAAACGGCGGCACCTGCAAGCGTAATTCGAATCGGCGTTAATCCACCTCGGCTCATCGAACCTAATCCAAATACCATCGCTGCACCAATTCCTGCACCTATAAAGGAGATTACCATTACCGTAAGATAGTTTGCTCCTGTGTTAAAAGCAAATACACATGCAAGTGCTAAACTAGCACCCGCGTTCAAACCCAGCAAACCAGGATCTGCTAACGGATTTCGGGTCATCCCTTGCATAATTGCCCCACTTACTGCAAACCCAGCACCAACAATTGCTGCACCAAGCTCCCTTGGTAATCGAAGACTTACAATGATACGGTCAGCTTCCCTCGTAGGATCATAGTTTAGGATAGAATTCCAAACCGTAAGAAAGTTGATCTTAGCTGCGCCAACTGATATCGCAAGTCCAATACTTAACAAGAGTAGAGCGAAACCCATCAAAAGAATCGCTGAACCCACTGCAGGTCTCGAATACACTTTATTATCTTTTATGAGCTTGATTTTTGTTTTGAACATGGCGTTTTCCCTTTTTATAAAAGCTTTTTATTTCTTTTTCGTTAACTCTTCAACAATAATGTCTAATTCTTTTTCTAGAGAAATTGGATCATTAAAATAGAATGATTCTGAATCAAACTTAATTGCGTTACCGTTCTTAACTGCCGGAAGCTCTTTCCACACATCTGACTCCATGAATGAATTGTCTGGATTACCAGCACCTGATCCAACAAAAATATAGTCTCCAGCGTAAGTAGGAATTACTTCTGTAGAGATAGCTTTCCATCCTGGACCGAAAACATCTTCTTCTAATTTTTTAGGAGCTTTAAGTTCAAGAGCTTGATAGATAACTTCTGTTCCACGACCCCAGTTCTTACCGTAAACATACATATCTTTACCGTATGCTTCCATAACCATGAACGTCTTGTCTTCACCGATTGCTGACTTTACTTTTTCGCGAGCGTCAGCTGCTTTCTTCTTCCACTCTTCAACCCAAGTCTTTGCTTCTTTTTCTTTATTAACCATTTTACCGATTTCAACATGCTGTTCCATGTAATCGTACTTGTCATATGTCATTGTTACGGTTGGAGCAATTTCTTCGTATTTCTTGATGTTTTTATCATCAGAATACGTGATGATCAAGTCAGGATCTAATTCTAATAATTTCTCATAAGAATCAGCTGTAACCACTTCAGCTTTGTCTAGTTTGTTACCGAAGAATTTATTTTGTTTTGGATATTCATTAACAGCAACCGGAGTAATGCCTAAATCTAGCAAATTACCAGCATATGTAGCAGCCATCATTGCAACACGTTTTGGCTCAGCGGGTACTTCTATTTCTTTACCTTTCTCGTCTTTATAGATTCTTGTTTCATTCTTTGAAGAATCCTTCTCCCCTGAACTTGCGCCTTCTTCTGATTTATTACCGCATGCTGCTAGTACAAAAACCAAAAGTAATGTCATAAAGCTAACGAGTAATTGTTTTGTTGTTCTTTTCATTTTGTTATCCCCCTATATTTGTTAAATAAAAATCATTCTCAATTAACTGTAAAAAAGAAAGGCGAATACTTACGCCAAGTTTTCAACCAATTTAACATTCTTGATGAGATCATACGTTAAACATACAGGCTTTCTCGTTCTCGGATCTAAGCCAATTTCAGCATCAATGTTAAAGACATTTCGCAGGACCGTACGGGTCATTACCTCTTCAGCCGTACCTTCTTTTAAGATGGATCCGTCTTTCATTGCGACCATATGGTGAGCAAAACGAGCTGCATGGTTCAAATCATGAATAACCATTACGATGGTTCTATTCTCATCTCGATTCAACTGGTGCAACAACTCAAGAACTTCTAGCTGATGAGATAGATCCAAATATGTAGTCGGTTCATCAAGTAAGATAATATCCGTTTCTTGAGCTAATGCCATCGCAATCCATACACGTTGGCGTTGACCTCCTGAAAGAGCATCTACTGCGCGCTCTTTGAATTCTAAAACTCCTGTAACTTCTAAAGCCCAGTCAATGACTTCAAAATCACGTTTGGTAAGCTTGCCGAAACCTTTTTGATAAGGAAACCTTCCGTAAGAAACCAGTTCTCCAACCGTAAGCCCTTCTGGAGAATCAGGTGACTGTGGCAGTATGGCCATCTTTTGCGCGATTTTTTTCGTAGATTCTTTGCTAACGGCTTTACCATCCAGATAAACAACACCTGATTTGGGGTTAAGTATACGCGACAACGTTTTCAAAACCGTCGATTTTCCACAGCCATTCGGTCCGATAATCGTTGTGATCTTCCCGTCTGGAATGGAAATGTTAAGATCTTTTACTATGTCTCGTTCACCATATGATATTTGTAAATGTTCAGCATATAGTCTAGACACCTTATTCGCCCTCCTTTAAACAGTTGTTTAAAAATAGCTGTTTTCATAAACTTTGATGCTTTTGGGAGTTGTTGCTTTCCGTTTCAGGCGTTCGCTTTCCGCGGGGCAGGCGGTGAGCCACATTTGTACGTTTCACTTTTAAGTGTCTCACCTGCCCACCTGTCCCGCAGGAGTCTCGCACCTTACACTCCAATCAACAATCAGAGAAGACAACATTTGAAAGCAACAATCTTTTAGAAAAGAGCCTTATAAAATTTATTTTAAGCCATAACTCAATTGAAAATGATTATCAATATCGTTTATCATTTTATTGGATATTTCTAAAGGTGTCAACGGAATATTTAAACTTGTCACAAAAAAATCAGCCTTTTGCTAAGGCTGATCTTAATTAATATTTAAAACATCCCCAACGCCTTTTTAGTCGCTGGTCCTACAATTCCATCTACTGTTAGCTTCTTAGCTTTCTGAAACTGACGCACAGCCGCATCTGTATTTGCTCCAAATACGCCGTCAATTCCTTTTGTATTGTATCCTAAGCTAGTAAGTCTGCGTTGAAGCTCCATAACTTCTGCGCCACGGCTACCCTTTTTCAAATTTACCACTGAAACAACAGGTACAGTTGAACCGTTCGTAATTTTGTATCCATTTGCTGCAGCCAGCGCAGGAAATGTTTTGCCTGAAGTCGTAATGACGACTGGTGTATTTACTGAGATTCTTGCATACAGCCATTGCACCTCGTTGTTGTACATGCGAATGCAGCCTGCGCTTACATATTTACCTATCGAATTCGCGTTATTGTTCCCATGGATCGCATATGTTGTTCCCCAAGTTCCTCTCGCGTTTAATCCGAGCCATCTATTGCCTAACGGATTTCGAGGATCTCCTCCTGGGATGTTACCTGTATAATAAGGCCGGTTTGTGATTTTGTTTACGATTTTGAACTTTCCTTCTGGTGTATAAGATGGCAGTTTACCTGTTGCTACTTTAAATACTTTTGATAATTTATTATTTTCGAAATACGCTAGCTGGTTTGTCGATTTGTTTATGATAATTAAAGATGACGCTGCTGCTTTTGCTGGTTGCACTAGTAAGAACATAAAACAAAACATGAGTAAACCAATCCATATCTTTTTCGTTTTCATTCTTTCTCTCCTGTTCTTTAGTGAAATAACAAATCCTCATATTCTATGCAAGGGAACAGGAGTTGCATTACAACTTTGATAAAAAATTTAATCAAAAATTCATGGATCTTTAGCTTGTATCACGAATAGAATAGTAGGTTATATTTAATTTATACATAGAAGAAAGAAGCTGAAATTATGCGCAACCTTAATAACGTCTATATACGCAAAGCCACGAGTGATGATGCTCAAAACATGATCGACTTTTATAATGTGGTTGGCGGTGAAAGTGATTATCTATCCTTTGGAGCAAATGAATTTAAACGAGAGCTTAAAGACTATAAAGACTACATCACAGCCACTTCACAGGAACCGAATTCTATCATGCTGCTTGCTACGATCGATTCTAAAATTATTGGCATTGCAACCATTAACTCCTCACAAAAAGAACGAACCAAACATGTAGGAACACTCGGTATTGTAGTTTCAAAAAAATACACAGGCATGGGATTGGGAACAGCTTTAATGAATGATCTTTTGATGTGGGCAAGACAAAATGGAATTACAAAGAAAATTAGTCTCGTAACGAATGAAAATAATACGAAGGCGATTGATCTTTATAAGAAACTAGGTTTCGAGAAGGAAGGTTTGTTGAAGAATGATAATTTTATTAGAGGAACATACCATAACACCGTTGTGATGGGGTTATTTTTATAAGTTATCTTCTTACGCGTAGAAGCAGATGGAATTGGCACTGACTGTTTCAACTTTTCAATGTTTTCAGAATTTGTTGTTGACTTTCTTCTTTTAGGGTGATAAATTTACAATTAATATTAAAATCAATGACGAGAAAGAGTAAGATTTGATCACTGTTCCCCAGAGAATCGGCGCTTGGTGAAAGCCGATGTTCAGTTCTTATCCGAAAATCATCTCTGAGATGCAAAGCTGACATGTAAGCTTTGACGGGCCGTCCGCCGTTACAAGGGAACACGTATGTTTGTACGTTGACTGAGTGCCGTAAGCTTTTCATGAGCTGCGGAATTAGGGTGGTAACGCGAGCGATAACTCGTCCCTTTTATAGGGGCGGGTTTTTTTTATGTTTTTAAAACAATAAAAGGAGAGATTACTTATGAGAAAGATGGACACCGTTTTTATTGGACTTATGTTATTTTCAATGTTTTTTGGAGCAGGAAATCTTATCTTCCCTCCATTTTTGGGAGCTGAGGCAGGATCCTCATACTGGCTTGCGATGGCAGGTTTTATTCTGACAGGAGTCGGACTTCCTTTTGCTGTATTATTTGCCGTTTCCCTTGTAAAAGGAGGGGTTCAAACCATTGGTAATCGCGTACACCCAGTTTTCAGCACCGTCTTTATGGTAGTCATCTACTTAAGTATCGGACCATTCCTAGCCATTCCGAGAAATGCAAACGTTGCTTATGAAATGGGCCTTAAACCGTTCTTGAGCAATCATTCGAACGCAGCACTTATTCTTTTATTATTCACGGTTACTTTTTTCGCACTGGTTTATGCAGTCAGCCTTAATCCATCAAAAATGGAGAAATATATGGGACGCTGGATTACACCCACTCTTCTCTTATCAATGGTTGTTCTTTGTACGGTAGGATTTTTTAAACTTGATGCTCCACTTCAATCACCATCTGCTAACTATCAATCCGGAGCTTTTTCAAAAGGTTTCATTGAAGGGTACAACACAATGGATGCTCTTGCAGCTCTCGCTTTTGGTATTGTTATCCTTACTGCGATTCAGCAAAGAGGCGTTCAGGATCGAAAGCAATTAACCAACTACACATTAAAAGCAGGTTTGATTGCGGGTACGTTGCTAACACTTGTTTATGTCAGCTTAGGATTAATCGGCGGAAAGATGGCTGCAGCCGGTACTTTTGAAAATGGTACGGACATTCTTTCTGCAGCTTCCACTCTTTTACTAGGTAAAAGCGGAACAGCTCTGCTTGGCTTTATTTTTACATTAGCTTGCTTTACTACAGTTGTTGGTTTAACGACAGCATGCGGTCAGTACTTTTCAAAATTAATTCCAAGTGTCAGCTACAAAACGGTAGTCTTACTCGTTACACTAGTAAGTTTTACTCTATCAAACCTAGGACTGAACCAAATTCTTAAAGTATCGGTGCCGTTTTTGGTCACAGCCTATCCATTAACGATCGTATTAATTGCACTTACGTTTTTTAACCGTTTCTTCAAAAATCCAAAAAAAGTGTACGGCAGTGCGGTTCTATTTACAGGAGTATTCGCCTTGATGGACGGTTTGGCTGCATTCGGAGTAGATCTAGGTCCAGTACAAGTGATGAAAGACATCCTCCCTCTATCCTCTATGGGGTTACAGTGGATTCTTCCAGCTTTAGTTGGTACGGCAGTCGGAATGGCTTTAAGCAGCTTAAGCCGTACACATTCAGCATTAGATGAGGTTGAAGTGAAGGCTTCCTAATTTTTCACAACATAACAAAACGAAGGAGCTAATCCGCATAAAATGGGATTAGCTCCTTCTTTAATTATTCACCTTTAATTTCTAGCAGCTTCTGTCTTAAGCCAATCTCCATCGTTGCCAGCTCTTCTTCAGCAAGACGTCTCTTCATACGCCCTTCTTCTTGTATACGAAGAGTTTCCTCGAGTGTTGAAAGAAGATTTTCTTGCGTCTTCTTCAGCGTCTCAATATCAATTAAGCCTCTTTCGTTTTCTTTAGCGGTTTCAATCGTATTCGTTTTTAGCATCTCTGCATTTTTTAGTAAAAGTTCGTTCGTCGTTTTAGATACCTGTTTTTGAGCCTCTACAGCATTTCGCTGTCTGATCAACGTCAGAGCAATGGCTACTTGGTTTTTCCATAACGGTATCGCCGTCATGATCGATGACTGTATTTTTTCAACAAGTGCTTGGTTCGTGTTTTGAATGAGTCGAATCTGCGGTGCACTCTGAATCGTGATTTCACGGCTTAGTTTCAAGTCATGAACTCGCTTATCTAAGCGGTCAGCAAACTGTACCATATCGTTAACTTCCTGAAACTTCATTTGATCGTTCGTCTGTTCTGCTACTTTTCTCATCTCAGGAATTGTAACTTGATTAAGCTCATCTAACTTTAATTCCCCAGCTGCGATGTAGACATTCAATGCCTGGAAGTACTCTTTATTATTATCGTACAGCTTTTCAAGCATGACGATATCAGACATGAGCACATTTTTGCTTCCGTCCAGCTTAACAGAAATGCGGTCAATCTGAGCACCCGTTTTTTGATACTTCGAAAGAACTTCCTGAACAGAGCCTGAAAGCTTTCCGAACATGCGTCCGATTAACGTTGGTTTGTTTGACTTTAGTTCTTCAGGATTAACATCTTGAAGCTTTCTCATTAAATCTCCAATGATTTCACCGATCTGTCCTGTATCTTTCTTTTTCACGTGCTCGAGCATCGTATTTGAAAAGGAATGCAATTTTGCCTGAGCCGGTGCACCGTACGTAATCATCGTCTGGTGATTAGTAGGGTCAATCTGTTTTGCTAACTGATAAGCTTTTTCCTTATTTTCTTCTGGTAGCACATCTATTAACCGAACCTGCTTATTCTCACTCGCTGGAACTGCAGATTCTTGCTTCTCACCAAAAGGATTTGCCAGCAAGTCATCCATTAGATTTGCTGGTTCATCTGTATTATAAATGCGCGGTGCATTATTTTCTTTCATTTATATCTCCTGCCTTTTTTATGGATTGTGAATCTTTCAGAGACTTAATGGAGTACTTCGCCACATCGATTTCATAATGCAGGTCATCTATATCATTTGACAAAACCTGGTATAAATCCTTTTCGATGTACTCTTTCAGTTCGTCAAGCGTTCTTTTTGTCTCCACTAACGATTGGGTTAACTCCTTCGTCTTTCGCGGCTGTGATGATAAAAACATATACTTTTCAGTGAGTTCAACCGCTGAATCCAAATGCGAAAAGTAAAACTGTTCCGCTAAATAAAAACGCCGTGGTTCTTTCTGAGTTAAGCTTTGTATCTTCCTTACTACACGAACAAGATCGGCTCTTTGTTTTAATGTGGGAAGGTCTCGGACAGAAAGCAATGCTTTTTGCAGCCGATAGATCTTAGGCTTGGCTTCGTCTAGATTTTTTCTGATGTATTTATATTCTCTTCTCGATAATTGATGTTCACTGAGGAATCGCTGCTTTTGAAGAAGTCCTGTTGCTGTGTATGCGGCAGCGCCACCGGCTACTGCAATTCCTGACGACATGAGGTAAGTCTGGTCATATCCGATAATACTAGCCAGCCATACTCCTGCTGAAGCTGGAATGGCAACAAACATGCGGATAAAAAAGGCTAAAAATCCGTTCATTGTAATCGACTCCTGACATAAACTCTTTTTAATTCATACGTTCGTACAAGTTTGAGAGTTTCGTTTTAAATAAAAAATGTTCATATATAATATGTTTCTATTATTACCTTACCGAAACCTTCCTAAAATCACCATGGCTTCGAGAAGTAATGTGTTCTAGGACTTGAGGCGTATTTTTATAAAGACTGTTTCCGTATTCACTGTTGTTTTTGAATGTGGTAGATCTCCGCTCTAGGTAGCTCGCTTTCCACGGGGCGTGCGGTGAGCCTCCTGCCGCTTTGCGCCATTAGGAGTCTCCACCTGACCGCTCGTCCCGTAGGACAAGGAAAGCTCCGGCAGCGAGACATCGCACGAAGAAAAATTGAAGTTTATTTTTCGAGGATCTCGCCACCTTGCGCTCCAATCTACTTGCAAATGAAGAGAAAAAACTGAAAGCAAAAATTCTTATAAAAACAGCCTTTAGAAAAATATTAATAAAAAAACTCACCTTCTTAAGTGATGGTGAGCTTTGAATTTATGTAATTAGTATTCGATTGGAGTTTCTCCAAACGCTTCCCATAAAAGCGGAAACTTTTTTCTTAGTCCTTCTTCATCATCTTCATCCCAGTCAAATTCAATTTCTGGTGGTTCGCTTTGATTTTCGTTGGTTAACTTGTCATATAAGTCTTGGTACTCTTCAAAATCTTGGCCAGTCTTTTCTTCATATGCTTCACACGCTACAGATAATAACTCTTCAAGCTGCGGTATTTCTTCTTGCTCTTCTATTACTTTTAAATAAGGCAGCAGTGACTCAGGATTCTTTATAGCAGCCTCGTAAGCTTCTTTTCCGAGGTATAGCAGAAAAGCTCTAAAGTAATCAAAACAATCGTCAGAACATCCTCCCATTATGATGTATGCTGCAGCCCATAAATCAGATGTATATGACTTTGTATAGTAGGTATTCAATATAACATCAAACATGATGATATCTTTTACAGGTCTTTTTGAGAGCTGATACAGCAGCCATTCCATTTGCTCGTCGGAATCATCGCCTTTTTCTTTACATTTATCGATAAGCTCCCAAAACAGAGTTTCTGTCATAGTTGAATCTTTTAATACTAAATCGCTTGATTCTGTGGGCACGTACCCTTTCTTTAACTTAGATCGGATAAGTTTATCAGCTTCTTTACGGCATTTCTCTTCGGAGTCGAATGTTTTTGTTTTTACGGCTCCAATAGTCCCCACTTTTCCGTAGGTAACGACATAAGAGTTTCCTGTCTGGTTTATTTTCCAAAACTTATTAGAAGAACCATCCTTATAAATAAGTAAAGTTTCCATAAAAAATAACCCCTCATCTTCCATAACGATATAAGCCTCATGCTTTATATTTCTATTGTTTCACAAAACAAAGACGCTGAATATGTATACATCACATAAACAGCGCCTTTAACTTAAACTCACTTTATTCACTTAAACGTTCTTTCCTTTCTTCCTAATACACAAATGCTAGTTATTTGTCCCATAACTAGACTTCAATTAATTGTTCGTTCAATCAATTGCCTTGCATTAGATCTTATTTTTCCTTTTTACTTTTTCCTTTACCTCGGTAATTTCCCACATGCCCACATGCTGCGAAAATAGTTTTCACCGGCTATTTCCGTCTGCAACACGATCTTAGCATGCTTCGCTCACATACGTCATTGGAATCAACCTCTTTCGTAATGTGTATTTGCGCGTTCCCACATATCCACACATCTCGAAATCAGTTTTCACAGGCTGATTTCTAACTGGATGTGATTTGATATGCTTCGCTAACTTATTTCATTGGAATCACGCCTTCCTTTTGTAAAGGTGGTGTTTCTTTGTTAATTACATATTAACTCATTCTAAATTTTATTTAAATATTCAGAATAATCAATTTTATGTGATTTACGGTAAATTTATTACTCTTTTGCTAATCATACTCCTTCATTCGTAAAATTTCTTTTTATTTCATCATATTTCAACAATTTAAATAATAAATGTGTTTTTTTAGGCTATCACCTATTCTTTCCTCCTTACATAACATGCTTGTAGAAACACAACTACACATAAGAGGAGTGTTTTGAACATTGACTGGAAAAATTCTAAACTATTATGCTGGCGGCAATACGGCAAGGGGTTTTCACAACTTATTTTCATCCAATCTTAGTGGTCTTGATCGTCTTTTTATCCTTAAAGGCGGCCCCGGTACAGGCAAATCTACGTTAATGAAATCGATCGGCAAAAGGTGGAACGAAGAGGGCTATGATGTAGAATACATTCATTGCGCTTCTGACAACGGGTCAATTGACGGAGTTATCCTTCGGGAACTAAGTATTGGAATCGTTGACGGCACGGCGCCTCACGTTATTGAACCTAAAGCTCCAGGCGCAATTGAAGAATACGTAAACTTAGGGGAAGCTTGGGATTCAAAAAAGCTTGCAAAGAGTAAAAAAGAAATTCTTCAGCTATCAGAGTCAATCTCTGCTGATTTCCTAAAAGCGTATGAAACTTTTCATGAAGCACTCCTCATTCATGATGAATGGGAAGAAATTTATATTATGAACATGGATTATAACAAAGCAAACAAACTTACCGATGAATTAATGCATAAGTTTTTTTCTAAAAAAGTTAATAAACAAGCAAACGTATATCACCGTTTCTTAGGAGCCGCTACTCCTAAGGGAGCTGTAGACTTTGTTCCAAACCTGACAGAGGGATTGAATAAACGGTACCTTATAAAGGGCCGGCCAGGATCAGGTAAATCCACGCTATTAAAGAAATTAGCAGCCAATGCTGAAGCTTCGGGATATGATGTGGAGATTTATCATTGCGGATTCGATCCTAATAGTCTCGATATGATTATAGTAAGAGAGCTAGGATTTGCGATTTTTGACAGCACTGCTCCTCACGAGTATTTCCCTGAACGCAAAGGAGATACAATTGTTGATATGTATGCAAAGACCATTAAACCTGGTACTGATGAAAAATATTTTGATAGCCTTAAAGAAATCAGCGGCCGCTATACACAGAAAATGAAGGAAGCCATAAGCTTTTTAGCAGATGCAAAAAATAAGCATGATGATCTCGAGAAGATTTATGTTGCAGCTATGGATTTTACAAAATTAGATGCTATTCAAAGCAGGCTTGACCAAGAAATTGATCGACTAGCCACTGCAAGGCAAAAATGACATTTGATTCAGTCACCATTTTTGTTGGTGGCTGTTTTTTTGTTATGATGATTAAAACTAATTTACATATGGAGGACTGGCTATGAACATAGAGGCAACACAGGAAATTCGAAATTTGTATCAACAGTTTTTGAACGCTTGGAATGAGCGAAACGCACGTGGTATGGCTGATCATTTTACAGAAGACGGTGAGATGATCGGTTATGATGGAAGCCAGGCGTTCGGTCCTGATGAAGTATATTCACATTTGGAGCCGATTTTCAGCAGCTTCCCTACCCCTCCTTATTATGCAAAAGTGAAGAACGTTTCCTTTTTAAGCGAAGATGCGGTCATCCTTAGGGCAATTGCAGGAATGATTCCTGTGGGAAAAACCGAGCTTTCTCCAGAGCTGAATACACATCATACCGTTGTTGCAGTTAAAAAAGAAACAGGCTGGTTCATTAAGCTATTCCAAAACACACCTGCACAATTTCATGGACGGCCTGAGCTTGTGGAGAAGTTTACTGATGAACTAAAAAAATTGCTTCCAAAATAAGAAAACAAAACCCGCTAACTTATCAGCGGGTTTTGTAATATCATCTATTTTCTTAATATATCCCGAAGTCCTAAATAGATTAAAACAAATCCAAAAACAAGAACAGTTAGAATAGCAATAATTTTAATTGCTGGACCGAACGCAGCTAAAAATGTACCGCCTAGTGGAAGTGCAAGCAGAAAATACCCAGCTAATAAAGCCCCAATGAGTGTTAATACGTTTGTATTAGACATATTGCGCCTCCTTATAACAGATTTTTCTTCTCGTTATAAGGTATGCTCAGGTGCTGCGAGTGGTTAATTATTGGTATTGAGCACTCCTATAATAGGTTACTGTCCACTTAATCCAATTTACTGTCCACTTTCGTAAATTTACTGTCCACTCTTAAATTTTCAGTAGTTCCGTATAATCCTTCTTAGGTACAATGCCTTCTTCACCTGCACGGTTCAGCAGTGTCGTGATTGCCTCAAAGCCTTTATCCCCAAGGTCAGCGGTAAAATCATTCACATAGAGATCGATGTGAGATTTTGCTACGTCTTCTGAAAGCTCACTGGCGTGCTGCATCACGTAGGCTTTTGATGCCTCAGGATTTTGCCACGCGTACTCTACCGATTTACGAATCCACTCACTAATAGACTCTAAATCTAGCGAACGGCGTGCGATAATGGCTCCTAATGGAATTGGCAGACCTGTATCTTCTTCCCACCAGCTTCCCATATCAGCTAACAGGTTCAGCCCGTAATTTTGGTACGTAAAGCGTGCTTCATGGATCAAAAGACCTGCGTCGATGCGTCCTTCTTTTACAGCGAGCATGATCTCGTTAAAAGGCATTACGATAATTTCGCCTACTCCACCTGGAACATTTTGAGCCGCCCATAAACGGAACAGCATATACGCTGTTGAACGTTCACTCGGAACAGCCACTTTTGCTCCTGATAGCATGTCAGGGGTAACATCACCTGGCTCATTAACAAGAACCAATGGACCACAGCCTCGTCCAAGGGCACCGCCACATGGTATTAAAGCATATTTGTCCAACACATATGGAAGCGCTGCATAAGAGATTTTCAATATATCAAGTTCGTCTGATTCAGCAGCTAACTCGTTCGTAATATTAATGTCTGCATATGTAACATCAAATTCAGGAGCCCCAGGAATGAGGCCATGAACCAATGCATGAAAAACAAACGTGTCGTTCGGACAAGGTGAAAAAGCAATACTCATTTTACTCATAACAAAACCTCCGCGATAACTTTACTGACTCTCTCTAGTGTATCGAACGCTTCCTTCATACGCCAAGCAGAACGATCTCGCGGACCGATTGGATTTGATATGGAACGAATCTCAAGTACAGGTTTTCCAAATTCCTGTGCGGCTAATGCGACTCCGTATCCTTCCATCGCTTCTGCCACTGCATTCGGTTCACGTCTAAGAAGCTCTGCAGTGGTATCGGAAGTACCTGTCACCGTAGACAACGTAAGAACATTGCCAAGTTGAACAGCTGCTCCTGAAAGCTTTAATGACGTTAATAAAAGCATCACCATTTCACTGTCTGCTTTAATACGAGTTGAGGCACCAAAACCGAGTTCGTCTAAAGTGATGAATCCATCAGGAGATTCGGCTCCAAGATCAGCGGATACGATCTCATCAGCAATTACGAGTGAACCGACTTCCGCTTTACCACGAAATCCTCCAGCAATTCCCATATTAATTACTAAGTCATAGTCATTCGTCAGCAATGCTTTCGTTGTCTGAATGCCAGCTGAGATCGGTCCGACACCAGCTAAGACTACATCAATTCTCGCATCTGTCCCCAACCCTCTTAAAATAGCGTCCCTCTCTGCTGATACGGAAGTCATAATGAGTATGCGGCGATCGTTATTCATCGATATCGAGATCCCCTTTCGCCTGTTAACTTAATTTTTGTATGAACACAACTTTTAAGTAGTTTCCTTCTTTGAACTCTTTATGCGTTTTAAAGTCTTGCGGAAGCTTGAATTCTTCTAAAATTTTATAATTACCCTCTGTTTGCTTAAAAGCTGCAGAGATCATTTCTTTAAATCTTTTCATACCAAACGTAGCACAGTTAGAAGATGCAACAATTACACCGTTATCCTCTGTAATCTGAATCGCTTGCGCCAACAGCTCTGGATAATCCTTTCCTGCACTGAACGTATGTTTTTTAGAACGGGCAAAGCTAGGGGGATCAAGGATAACAAGATCAAAAGATAACTGCTTTCGAACGGCATATTTAAAATAGTTAAACACGTCTTCTACAATAATATCGTGATCCTCATAATTCAGACCATTTACGCTGAATTGTTCCTGCGTTTTGCTGCGGCTCCTGTTGGCAAGATCTACGCTTGTCGTTTTAACAGCACCGCCGAGTGCAGCAGCAACAGAAAAAGCACCAGTATAAGAGAATGTATTTAAAACCGTTTTTCCTTTTGCGTACTGATCACGAATCGTCTTTCGCACATCACGCTGATCCAGGAAAACTCCAACCATTGCACCTTCATTTAGGTAAACCGCAAAGTGGATGTTATTTTCACGTACGATTAACGGGCTTGGTGCTCGTTCACCTTCAACAAAATCGTCGTCCTCAATATATTTTCCTTTTACCGCAAAACGTTTCTTCTCGTAAATGCCCTTTACTTTTACAAGTTCTTTAAGAGAGGCAACGACTTCATCTTTAAATGTATAGATGCCTTCACTGTACCAAGTTAGAACATAGAAACCGTTGTAGTGATCGATCGTCAGTCCGCCGATTCCGTCTCCCTCACCGTTAAATACACGAAAAGCAGTCGTTTCATAATTGTTGAAAAGGTCTTGTCGGTTATCTATTGCTTTTTTCAGCTTCTTTTCAAAAAAGCTCTGATCAATCAGTTCTTGTGAGTTTTGTGTGAGAACCCACCCTCGGCCTTTATTTTGCTTGCCGTAATATCCTTTTCCAAGGAAGGCATTCTTTTCATCAAAAAGTTCTATAATTGTTCCTTCTTCTTTTACGCTGCTAATATTTTGTACAGCATCCTCTGTAATCAGTGGATAGCCAGTTTTAAGACCCTTTACATAGGAAGGTTTTACTTTTAATCGGACGTTCTTCTTCATCATGTCACCCGTTTCTTCATTTCGTTTTGCAGCAAGTACACTTTAATCATAAAGTAACTTACCTCTTCAGGAAGTAATTCTTTTATTGGCTTTAGCTTTTCTCCGCCAGCTTGCTCCACGGCTTGTTCAATTTCTGAGACATATTCATCTGGAATCAAATGTTCCATATGAACGTCCATCCCTTCTTGCATGCATTGCACTAAGTGATTTTCTACCGTACTCACAGCTAATTTACGGTGGTCCGCGATTTCCTCTACTGACATTTCATCTTTATAAAAGGTGTATGTTTCTAGATGAGAGTCTGTAGTTGCCTTTTTGGCAGGTAGCGTCGCAACAGTGCTTTTATCCGCACTTTCTTTTCGATCTGGATTCTCAGCCAAATATTCAGAGATCGCAGAGATAAACCGTTCGCCATACTTCTCTAACTTACTTTGTCCAACACCTGTTACATTTAAAAACTCCGCTCTCGATTCAGGCAGTTTCACACACATATCTTTTAAAGCGGTATCCGCAAAAATAACGAACGGCGGAACATTCTCCTGTTCAGCAATCGCCTTACGAACGTTTCGCAGCTCTTCAAATAACGGATCATCCACAGCCACTTGTTTTGTTATGACCGCTTCTTTACGCATAATTTGTTCCTTGCCCATCAGTATTTCTTTTCCCTTTTCTTTTATGTAAAGAGTCGGGAATGTCCCATGTTCAACGGCAATGATCTCTTGTGAAATGAAAAACTCAATGAGATCCGTTACTTCTTTACTGCTTTTTTCTTTCATCATCCCGTAAGTCGGAAGCTTATGAAATTGAAAATCTAGCACTTTTTTATTTTTGGATCCCGTTAAAACCTGCGCAATCAATGTTTTGCCGAATCTCTTCTGCCCCATCCTTACGATACATGACAGCACGATTTGAGCTTCTCGCGTCACATCAATACTCTCACGCGCATCCGTACAGTTGCCGCAGCGACCGCACGCTGGTATTTCTTCATCACTAAAATATCGGACGATAGACTGCTGCAAACAGTTTTCCGTATGGCAGTAATCAACCATAAGCTGAAGCTTTTCGAGCTCTTGTGCCATTCGATCTTGTTCACTGGACTGATCGATCAGGAAACGCTGCACTTGAACATCTTGGGAAGAATACAGCAGAATGCACTCACTCGGTAATCCATCACGCCCGGCACGGCCTGCTTCTTGATAATAGCTTTCCATATTTTTCGGAAGCTGAAAGTGAATCACATAG
Source organism: Fictibacillus sp. UD (assembly GCF_043558025.1). Taxonomy (NCBI): domain Bacteria; kingdom Bacillati; phylum Bacillota; class Bacilli; order Caryophanales; family Fictibacillaceae; genus Fictibacillus; species Fictibacillus sp. UD. Next base: position 110,522 of record NZ_JARUHH010000005.1, on the reverse strand, counting down.
CGAATGTTCGATTTGTCGATTCCCATTCCAAACGCTGAGGTTGCCACCATAACAGACGATTCATCCTGGAGAAACTGCTCTTGCTGGCCCATCCGTTCTTGATCAATCATACCTGCATGATAGCGTGAAACGTTGATGCCACTCTTTTTCAGTTGTTCATAGAGCTGGTCTACTGTCTTTCGGGTTGCGGCGTAAATAATACCCGCTTCTTTTTCGTTCTTTTTAATAAAATCTTTTAAGTACGAAAGCCGGTCTTGGCCCTTAATAACAGAAAATGAAAGGTTTTCGCGTTCAAATCCTGTTAATACCGTTTTGCTTTCATCAATATTAAGCGACCAGCAAATATCCTGACGAACTCTAGGTGTTGCTGTAGCCGTTAATGCTAAGACGACTGGACGGTTCGGCAGATTTCCGATCATCCGCTGAATGCGCTGATAACTTGGACGAAAATCATGTCCCCATTGCGAGATACAGTGAGCTTCATCTACTGCTACTAAAGGAATATCTAACTGTCTTAAGTGATTCATAAAGTCATAAGACTCTAGCCGTTCTGGCGCAATATACAAGAGCTTATATTCTCCACGTTTCGCCTTCTCAATTGTGTCTCTCGTTTCTGCGGCTGTCAGCGAACTGTTGATAAAAGCTGCGGAAATATCTAACTGAAGCAATGTATCTACTTGATCTTTCATTAAAGAGATTAAGGGTGAAATTACAATAGTTGTTCCTTCGAAAACGAGTGCAGGAATTTGGTAGCAGATTGACTTCCCTCCGCCTGTCGGCATGACACATAGGGTATCTTCACTTGAAAGAACCGATTGAATCGCTTGTTCCTGTCCTGTCCGAAAAGAAGAATAGCCGTAATGCAACTCTAACAATTGTTTTGCTTTTTCTATTAAAACCTGTGTCAAAACGTTTGTGGCCTCCCTCAAGTTTCGTTATCTCTTGATTATAAAGGTACGCTCTCCACATAGCAAAGACACTTCTTACCGTTTTCTTTCACTAAAAAATAGACAGACTTATTCATGAAGTGTGATACATTAGGAAATGGAGAAAATAGAAAAGGAGTTTTTACATATGACAAATCTTGAAAACAACAATTTGCCGCCAAAAACATGTTCTATTGAAAGACTTGTAACAATGCCTGAGGATGTTGCAAAAGTAATCGAAGGCAAGAAGACTGCAACACGCCGTAACGGAAGATATGCAGATGTTGGTGAACTTATGGAATTACAAGGTCATAAGTTTATAGTGAACAATGTATACCGTCAATCACTTGGTGAATTAACAGATGAGCACGCTCAGCATGAAGGATTTGAATCGGTAGAAGCGTATAAAAATGCTATTCTTTCGTATCACCCAGGCATGCCTTGGCTGCCGCATATGCAAGTTTGGGTTCACGAATTCAGTCCTGTTAAAGGCTAATATTTAACGCAATGGATTTTTTGTATCGGGTTTTATTATATATCCATATTTTAAGCGTAATCATTTCAATCGGACCGTTTTTTATCCTATTTCCGTTGATAAAAAAACTGCGAACAGCCGCAGGTGATGAGATGAACGCTCACCTTGGCACATTTCGTTTTGTCGTTTGGCTCGCCAAGCATGCGGGTCACGTTTTGGTTTTATCAGGCGCATTTCTCGTTCTATCGGGACCGTGGACGTGGGATACACCGTGGATTCTCATAACATTGATTATCCTTTTTTGCTCACTGTTCTTTTTGGCGCGTGCTTTTTCACCTACTCTTCGTAAGTTTCATGATGCCGGGATGGATAAGAATGCGCTGTCAGATAAGCTGCAGCGAGCCGTTTGGATATATATCGCACTATTGATGATCATGCTGTGGTTTATGGTTGTTAAGCCATTTTTGTGGTTGTGAAATTGATTTTCTGGAAGCTGGCCTAATGGAGGGCCGGCTTTTTTGTCGTTTGGCAGAGGATGATTCCTTCCCAGATGGACAAATAAAATCTGTCTGAAAAATTTGTGGATTGGGACCTGAAATTTGTGGATTAAAGCCTCAAACTTGTGGATTGAACCTGTTTTTTTCTGGATTCACAGCCTATATTTCTGGAATGGTTATTTTAATGTCCTGCAGACAAAGAATTTGAGTGTAAGTAAAGAAGAAAAACACACTCCTCTGTAGAATACATTGAGTCATAAGCTTCGTTTTCAGGATTGGAGGCACCTAAGCATGAATTTGCACCCTATTACGGTCATCGAAATCACTTTTACACTACTTTTTATTAGTGCTGTATTCGCTGTTGCTTTTTTCATTCCCAAAACTAAAAGAAAAATAGGAATATATACAGCTAGTACCATTACAACCCTCGTTCTTATATTTTTCATGATTCGACCGCTCTGGATTAACTACCAGGTTTCTATAAAAAAAGAACAACTCATTCACTATTTAACGAATCAATACCCAGGTGAAGAGTGGAATATCACTCAAAACATTGGCCGACAATATAACCCCTACATTTTTTTAGTAGAATTTCAGAATGAAAAAGGATGGAATTATCACTATTATGTTAAAAATGCTTCTCACATTAAGCAAAATGGACTCAGCACCCCTGATGGTGTTGAACATATGGAAGGAAAACATTTTCAGCGGAAAGACTGGTAATCTTAACAAAGCTCATTTTATAAAAATGGGCTTTTTTCGTTGAATCCACTCTGTAAACCCTTTCATTATCAAATAATATTAAATATTTTAAAAATTTATATAATTCCTCTTGTCCCCTCCATTCTAAGCTGTTATGATTGTGAACATTATATTTCTAAAAACACCACAGAGAAGGGACAAGTGCATCATGAAGAAATTATTAATGATTTTATTCATTACTGCTCCATTTATCGCGCAGCTGGTCGTTTTACCGTTCGCTAACCGAATTGATCCTATTGTTCTAGGACTTCCGTTTCTTCAGTTTTGGCTGTTTTTATGGATCGTTTTAACTCCTTTATGCACCTTTGGCATCTATCAACTTCAGAAATCACAAGGAGGCTTGGACTAAATGCAGCAAGGTAATCTTACAGCACTGTCTATCACAATGTTTATCATCTTAACCGTCGTTCTGATCGGATTTATTGCAGGCAGAGACAAAGCTACCCGCAGCTCTGTTGAGGAATGGTCTGTCGGAGGAAGACGTTTTGGTGGTTTACTTGTCTGGTTTCTTGTCGGGGCTGACCTTTACACAGCCTATACATTTCTAGGATTAACGAGTACTGCATATACGGCGGGAAGTCTCGCATTCTTTGCGATTCCCTATTCTGTTCTTGCTTACTTTATCTCGTATTTTTTCCTTCCGAAACTATGGAAAGTGGCGAATGAACATAAACTTACGACATTAGCAGATTATGCACGTGAGCGGTTTGATTCAAAGCTCCTTTCTTCTTTAATTGCCATTGTCGGCGTACTTATGCTTATTCCATATATCTGTCTGCAACTGAGCGGTATTCAAGATACGCTGCAAGTTGCTGGAACAGGTTTTATCAATGTAAAAGTGGTCGTGATCACTTCGTTTTTGCTCGTTGCTCTTTATACGTTCTTCAGCGGTATTAAAGGACCGACTTATACAGCAATCATTAAAGATGTTCTCGTTTGGGCGATCATGCTGTTTATGGTTGTATCATTACCAATCATGCACTTTGGCGGCTGGAACCCTATGGTTGATAAGATCGTCACTGAAGCTCCTCAGCTTTTAACGATTCCTACGGAAGGACCAAAAGGTATACCTTGGTTCATTACAGCGGCTTTCGTTTCATCACTCGCTCTCTTTATGTGGGCACATGCAGCTACAGGCGTATTTACGGCAAGAAGTGCTGATGCTATTCGAAAAAATGCACTGTTTCTGCCTCTGTATAATATCGTTTTAATCCTTGTTGTTTTCCTTGGTTTCATCGCATTCTTAGTTTTGCCGGACGGTACAGATCCGCGTTTTGCATTGCTGGCACTTATTCAAACGTCATATGGCGGTATCGGTCAAGGCTTAGCGTATTCGACGATTGCTCTTGCATCACTCATTCCATGTTCCATCATGGCAATCGGTGCATCTAACCTTTTTGCGAACAACATTTACCGTGATCTTATCAACCCGAAAGTAAAGGGTGCAAAATTGACGATGATTACACGCGGCATGGTTTTCGTTGTTATTGGACTAGCTTTATTATTTGGTCTTGTGTTTCCGCAGGCTCTTGTATCATTGCAGTTGCTCGGCGTATCCGGTATGGTACAGATCTTCCCTGCAATCGTGATCAGCTTGTTTTGGAGAAATCAATCAAGAGAAGCTACAATCATCGGTTTGATCGTTGGACTAGCCGTTACGTTTACCGTCTATTCAACGGGAACTTCTCTAGGAATCTATGAAGGTTTCTGGGGACTAATGGCTAACTTTGCTGCTGTTGCAGTATTGAACCCGCTGTTTGTAAAAAAAGCGAAGTCATCAACAAACGCTGTTAAGAATTATCTTTTTGATGAGAAAGCGGAAAAAGTGGATAAAGTTGCGTAAAGACGCACGAGCAAGAGGATGGCCCTTTGCGGTCATCCTCTTTCTTATTTTCAGCGTTACTTACCTTGATTTTCTTCTCTAAAGCTAAGTATCTTTTGATTAAATTTCATACCAAGTACTTTAAAGTAAATTGAAAACCCAAAGATCGCGCCAAGATAGATGACATGATACAGAATCAGCATGTTATAGAAAGTCGCTGATCCTACGCTAAACCAATGAAACATTTGTGACATGCCAAATAAAACAAAGCCAAGCAATATATATTGAATAAATACTTTAGTAGCACCAGACAGCTTGATTGCACTTTTCTCATTCCAAAACAAATACTGAAACACCGTGACAAGAATGCTTAAGAAAAAGATTTGCACGACAAGTTCAAAAGGAATTTCCCTCACTCCCATTATGAAACCAAAAATCACATATATAATGATCCCTGCTGAGAAGAACAAACTCATCATCATTTTAAAATCGACCATAAACTCCATTGCTTTTTTCCACATACTCAGCGCCTCCTAAAATCCTAATTTTTCTTTCAGCTTAGGTACATATTGTCTGGATACGATCATATTCTCTCCATTTTCAAGCATCACTTCTACCTTGCCCCCGAATCGAGGTGTAATGGTTTTGACTTTATCCAGGTTTATGATAGTCGATTTAGTAGCCCTAAAAAGATGACCATCACCGAACATTTCTTCTACATGATAAAGTCTCATCGAAACTTCATATACGCGCTCTTTCGTATAAGCAAAATTTTTCTTATCTACAGATTCAAAGTAATAGATATCATCTGGTGAAAGCAAATAGGTTTTTTCATTTATGGAACCCATTATTTTGCGTTCAAACGATCTAAGTGACGTTAAAATTTTGATTACTTCTTCGTTCATCTCTTTACATTTCAAGACAATTTCAAGCTCTTGTGCATCGTCATTTTCTATGATGGTAATCTTCATCCTCCACCCTCCCCCGCTAATTTTTACCTTGTGGATTCAGTATATGTCAGCGAATTCCGCCAGTAAATCTCTTCCGAACTAAGCTGCGTTTTCTTATTACTAAGTTGCATGAATCGATTTTCAAGGCTGTTTCCGCAAATGAAAACAATCGAACAAACAACAAATGTTGGGCATTTGCATAGACTATGGCGACTTTATTTTTTGGAGGGTATACACATGAGCTATATGAATCCAGAACAGCAGCAACAGCAAGGCACTAGTCAGCAGCAGGCTCTGCAACTATCTCTTCAGCTTATTAAAGAGGCTGTTGCAGGAGAAAGAGAAGATCAGCTGTTTTATGAGTATTTAATTTCACAAGCACCGACAAATGAAGAGAAATTAATTATTGCATCTATACGTGATGATGAGAAAAGACATAACAAGCTTTTCAAAATGATTTATAAAGATATCACAGGTCAAGAAGTGCCACCTGCCAATGGTGAAGAGTTTCAAAAACCTAAATCGTATAAAGATGGACTTGTTAGAGCACTTTTTGGAGAACTTCGAGCTGTGGAAAAGTACCGTGTCATTAGGCAAGGACTTCCTAATCAATACTATCGAGACATTCTGTTCAACATTATTACAGACGAAATTAAGCACAGTGCTAAGTACAACTACTTATATACCTTTAACAGTCAGCCAAGTTCATCCCGTCTTCCTCAAACAGTTAGCGCACCAGAGACTCAAACTCAGAGTGTCGCAGATCAATGGGTGACCTATATTGATCCTCTTGTAAAAAGAGCTTTAAAAGAAACGGAAGAAGGGATTAACCTTACTCACTTATATCAGGAGTTTATTTTATCTGGTGTCCTGGTTGGTCAAGGGTTCACACCAGAGCAAGCCATCGAGCAAGTTGAAGAGTGGGAGAAAACAGGAGAGTCTCAGCTGCTAAAAAAGAGCAAGATGATGGGAAACCAACAAAGATAAGGAGGGAGCGAAATGGATTCTGCACAAGCATTTACAAAGCCTTTTATTGGAGATCAATTTCCGGAGACGACAGTTCATACCACCCTTGGGGAACTTGTCCTCCCAACAAGCTATCAAGGTCATTGGTTTGTCCTCTTTAGCCATCCTGGTGACTTTACCCCTGTATGTACAACAGAGTTTGTTGCCTTCCAAAAACTTATGCCTGAATTTAATAAGCTCAACACATACTTAATCGGTTTATCTGTAGAGCAGGTGTACTCTCACCTTAAGTGGATCGAGTGGATTCAGCAAAATTTAAAAGTTGAGATCACCTTTCCTATTATCGCGGACAGTCTAGGCAAATTGGCGATGAGACTTGGGATGATTCATCCTACGATGGGCACAAGAACGGTTCGAAGTGTTTATATCGTGGACCCCACAGGAAAAATTAGAATGATTCTTACGTATCCCGAGAATGTCGGGCGTAACATTAATGAGATATTGCGAGCGGTTAAAGCTTTGCAAACTGCTGATGCCAATAAGGCTGCAACACCTGCAAACTGGCCAAAAAATGAACTTATCGGAGACCGCTTAATTGTACCACCGGCTAGTACCGTTCAAGAAGCCAAAAAGCGTGCCGATCAAGCGCAATCTGGAGAAATTCAGTGTTACGATTGGTGGCTATGTTCAAAACCATTATCTTAAGGTTGAAATCATAACCGATAAAGGTGGAATTAAGCCGCCTTCATCGGTTATGTTTATTATCGTGGATATATTTCATTTAACGTGGAATTATTGAAATTAACGTGGATATATTCCTTTTAATGTGGAATTATTGAAATTAACGTGGATATATTTTTGGCTGTCCACCTATCACAAACAACCTTTTAAAACATCCTTTCCAAAAACACACATACTACATCTTTCAACACCTGCCACCGCCCTCTGCACAAAAAAAGAGCCTGCCTCAGAAAATGGTTCACTTCTTGGGTCAGACTCATTAACTTTAGGCCGTTTTAATTTTAAAAATGAAATAATAGTACTTATACAATACAATAAGAACCAAAATAACTCTTATCATGGTACTCTCAGCCATTATAAAGGCAATCGCAATCATGGAGTCTGCGAACAGGTTAATCATAATCTTTTTTCTGAGCGTCAAAGAGCGTTCCTTGATAAACTCCTCGAGGTGCTGTTTATATATAGTGGTGCCTTTAAACCACACTTCAAATTTCTTAGACCCCTTTACAAAGAAATACGATGCCAGAAGCAGAAATGGCGTTGTTGGAATCAATGGCAATACAATCCCTACCATTCCTAAACTAAGGAAAAAGAATCCCAATATCACAAATATAATATTCTTCACTTTCATTGGAATTCTCCCTCTCTTCAGGCGTTTCTTGTTAGGCGTTTGCGTTTTTATACAACAGACGCCGCTCCTTTCTTAATGGAGCACTGACAAAAAAAGCAGCCTCTTCTTCTGTTTCTGGTATCACGCTTGGTACGGGCGATGGCTTTCCATCTTGATTGATTGCTACCATTGTTAAGATAGACGTTGTGTTTAACGTTCTGTTTCCCGTCTCTAAATTCTGGCACTCTACTTTTACGTAGACTTCCATTGAAGTTCTTCCCGTTGAGATCACAACTCCCTCTAAAATGAGGATGTCGCCGACTTTAGCTGACGATAAAAAGTTTACATTATCAATGGATGCTGTTACAACCACTTTCTTGCTATGCTTCATTGCTGTTATGGCTGCAATTTCATCAATGTATGATAAAACGGTACCGCCAAAGATCGTTCCCATGTGATTGGTATCAGGGGGTAAAACCAACTTTGTTTGAATTGTTCGTGAAACGTTTGCTGACAACTGCTGTTCCATACCATACCTCTTTTCTGGAGTTTGAACACTCCTAGTTTAGTAGAGGGAGTTGGTTTAAAAACAGATTAGACGCAAATAAAAATCCATCACAAAGGATGGATTAACACGCAGCATAATAAACAGACCACAAAACAAATCTATTAAAATACCCTACGTCTTATCTTCCCAACTCCCGAAGAAGATCAACGACATAATCACGGCAGGTCTCCTGACTCGTGCCTTATGCCTACTCTAAGCCCTTCCCATCGTTAAACAGTGGATTTGCTTATTTCGTCAGCACTTACAGTTGCGGGAACAGCTCTGGATTCTCACCAGATTCCCTATTAAGTCTGCAACAGACACCATGATTACTGGATCTTATTGAATTATGAATCTCCCTTATTGTATCATTAATCATTTTTACTTTTTACAAAACATTCTTATCTCCTTCATATTGCGTTTAAAAACCCCTGTTATTCTTATTTCAAAAGAATGGGGAGGTTTTCTGATTGATACGTCCAACTGCATTAATTCTAACCGCAAACTATGGAAGCGGGCATGTTCAGGTCGCAAATGTTCTCTCCGAAGAGCTTAAGAGTAAAGGGTACGAACCTATCATTTCAGATTTATTCGGAGAGGCTCATCCAATCATGGCTCAGATTACACAGTCTCTTTTTATCAAAAGCTTCTCTCATGGCTCTTCTTTTTATAAATGGTTCTATTATGGAACGAACAAGCTGAACGCAACGACGATTACCCAGTTTTCCCGTTACTTAGGCCGCAAGCGTTTCATTGAACTGATCGAGAAACATCATCCTCGTTTCGTCATAACTACTTTCCCGCTTCATGCTGCTCCTTTTTTACTAAAAAAATCACGTTATAACATTCCGATCTATACCGTAATTACGGATTATTTCGCTCATCCTTTTTGGATTAATCCTTCTATCGACCATTATTTTGTGGCGTCTGATTCGGTTAAACAGGGTTTAATGAAACATCATGTGGATGAAAATAAAATTACTGTAAGCGGCATTCCAATTCGGTCAGGTTTCTACCAATTTATAAATAAAGAAGTGATCTTAAATAAATATGAAGTCTCTCACAGCAGCCATGTAGTTACCATTCTTGCTGGCGCACAGGGTGTCCTTAAGAATGTAAAGCAATTGGCTGAGCGTTTGCTTCAGGATCCTTCCCTAACAATCATAGTGATTTGCGGTAAGAATAATGATTTATATGAAAAACTCTTGCCAACCGCAGTTCAATATCCCGAAACTTTCCGATTGTTTGGATATGTAGAAAAGCTTCATGAAATCTTAAAACTGTCCCATTGTTTGATTACAAAACCAGGTGGTATCACCATAACAGAAGCTGCAGCCCTTAACCTGCCCCTTATCTTATATAAGCCAGTGCCAGGCCAGGAAAGTGAAAATGCAAAACATTTCCAATCACATGGAGCTGCACTAATTGCAGAATCAACAGATGAGATTGCTCATTGCGTAAAAAGGTTGGTACATAACAAACAACTGCTAGCGGACATGAAATCTGCTCTAAAGTGTATTCACCAGCCATATTCTTCTCAAAAAATTGTTCATCACGCTTTACAAGGCTATCAAAAACTCAAAGCATAGTAGCTTTGAGTTTTTGATCTCACTATTCTTGTTGACCATATATCCACTCAGATTTTAAACGGTCAAATTCTCCCTGAAGCTCCATCTCATCCATCCATAAGTTAACCCAGTTTTGGAAAACTGCATCGTTTTGGTGCATTAAATAACCTTTTTGACTTTTAGTGAAGGTATTATCAGTAAGAGCAGCATAAAGTCTCGAATCTTTCCCCGCATAATAAATAGCTTCTACACTATCTGTAATCATGACGTCTACTTCACCTCTAGCGACCATTGGCGGAATATCGAGATTATTATTTATGACAACTACTTTAGCTTGTTTAATGTGAGCATCAACAAACTTCTGATTTGTTCCTCCTGGATTCACACCAATCGTTACATCTGGACGATCAATATCTTCTAAACTTTTAAAACGTTCCTGATCTTCTTTTCGAATTAATGGAGCTTTACCATCATTCAAATACGGTTGAGTAAAGTGTGCATCTTTTTGTCGTTCTGTATTCCGGCTAATCCCGCCAACAGCAATGTCAAATTTGTTATCCAATAAATCACTCATTAGTGTTGGCCATGACGTTCTAACAAATTTAATATCTACACCAAGTTCTTTTGCCATTAACTTAGCTGCTTCGATGTCATACCCTTCATACTGTTTTGTTTCCTCGTTGTAGTATGTAAAAGGTTTATAATCTCCTGTCGTACCTACCCTGATTATTCCTTTTTTTCGAATGTAATCAAGCCTAGATTGCATATAGAATTTGTTTAATTTTACACCTTTTTTATAACCAGATGCTTCAGCAGCCTGTTCGACAGAAACATAATTCTTACCATTCATTTCAACGGTTGATAAATTTTTACCGTTCCAGTTAATCGTTCCTTCCTTATGTGCTCCAGCAAGATTAAAATTCAACCCTGCAACCACGAGGATTCCTAACAAGCAGAAAAATGCGATTTTAATCCAATTTCCTCTCATATAACACCCTCCTATAAAATGTTATTCATTAGTATAGGTGGCTTGTATGTAAGATTCAATGATTTATTCTGAATATTCTTAAAATAAGTCTTTAGTTTTACGCATAATTGCTTATGTTTTACGCCAACTAGTTCACGTTATGCTTAGGTATATTCTCTAACTCAATTTAGCCCCTGTTACGCTCAAGAATGCCCTCGTTTCACGCACATCACTATATATTAGCCTCACTGATTTTTATTTCAGCCATATATACATCCTCAAAATGAAAGCTGACTTCAAAGGTCATTTTATGCCTTTTAAGCCAGCTTTTTTAATAAAACTTATAAGAAACAATATACTTTCGAAATTCAGTAAAATTAATCTTCCTTAGCACCATCTTCTGCAATCGCTCTTAGATCGGCATAGAAAAAGTCATCGTTGCACAAAGGTGAATGTTCGTTTTCAGTTTTGTATTTATCAACAATTTCTTTCAGTTCACCAACATCCCCTTTTGCATTTATGATCTCAACAAGCTCATTCAACCCGGCTGATGTTTCTTGATCGATTCTTTCTTCTTTATCATCCTTCATCAATATCCCTCCTATGTTTATTTATCTTCCCCACACAGGAAAATTCTACACAGAATAAAAAGCCCCTAACTAAAGTCAGGGGCTACACGGTGAATCAGATTTTATGGATTAGCTAACCGTAACAGCATCGGTATCTTTACTGCTGTTATGATTGCCTCTGTTTTTTACAATCTCCGCATATCGGTACGCACTGTCTTTCCAGATTCTCTCCTGAGTATCGAAGTCTACGTAGATGATTCCGAAGCGCTTGTCATAACCGAAACTCCACTCAAAATTATCCATTAGTGACCATAGGTAGTAGCCTTCAATATTCATTCCTTCGTCGTTTAGGTCTGAAACAGCTTGCAGATGCTTCTCGATATAATCTACACGATCTTTATCATGCACTCTTCCATTCTCAAGAGTATCATCAAAAGCTGCACCGTTTTCAGTGATATAAATAGGAAGATCCGTGTAATCTTGGCGAAGTCTTCTGATCAGATCTTTAAATTCTTCCGGAGCGATATCCCAGCCCATGCCTGTCTTTTCATAATCAGAATGAGCTCCTTTATGCAAGAAGTCATTTGCTGCTGAAAATTCCACATAGCCTCTGCTGTAATAGTTAATGCCAAAGAAATCACAAGCCGTAGAGATGATTCCCATGTCATCACTTTGAATAAAGTCATAAGAGTGAACATATTTGGAAAACAGATTCATCATGTCAACCGGGTACTGCCCTTTAAATACAGGATCTAAAAACCATCTGTTTGAGTAGCCGTCTGCATTATTAGCAGCAAGCTGATCGTTTGCAGAATCCGATTTAGCATACATCGGCGATAGATTCAGCGTGATTCCAATCGGCGTTTTGGACTGCATTTCATTCTTTAGCCATTGAACTGCTTTTCCGTGTGAAAGAAGCATGTGGTGAACAGCTCGAACGGCTTCATCCATATTTGTATGACCCGGTGCATGGAATCCTTGATGATAGCCTAAGAAACCAGCACACCACGGTTCGTTATGCGTGATCCATGAGTCGACTTCAGCATCAAGCTCTTGAAAGCACACTTTTGCTAATTCCATGAACCATTCTACCGATTCACGGTTCACCCATCCGCCTTCCTCATGAGCCCATACAGGAAGGTCCCAGTGATAAAGAGTAATGGCCGGCTTGATTCCTTCTTCATGCAAACGCTGCGTTAATTTTTTATAAAACGCCATTCCCTCTGGATTGTATACTCCCTTTTCAGGGAAGATTCGCGGCCAGGAAACAGAAAAGCGGTAAGTTTCTACACCAAGTTTCTTGATCTGCTGAATATCTTCCTCAAAGCGGTGGTAGTGATCACATGCTTCGCTTCCGTTATGCTGTTTGTATACTTTCCCTGGTACATCACAGAACGTATCCCAGATTGAAAATGTTCTGCCTCCCTCAAGACGAGCTCCCTCAATCTGATAAGAAGACGTGGCTGTTCCGAAAACGAATGAATCTTTAAAATGCATAACTATTTCTCTCCTCTATTCTTTTATAGAACCTGCTGAAATGCTGTTGACGATATATTTTGATAAAAATAGAAAAGCAACCATGATTGGTACAACTGAAATGGCAATTCCTAAATACATGGATCCAAGGTTTTGAGCCACTTGTGATCCTTTTAAGAATCCCATTAGAACTGGCAATGTAAACTTTTCCGGTGAAAACAGAACAACTAGTGGCAAGATGTAATTGTTCCATGAACCAATAAAAGTGAAGATCGACATTGTAGCGATCGCTGGCATCATGATGGGAATCGCAATCGTGTGAAAGATCTTAAATTCACTTGCGCCATCAATTCGTGCCGCTTCAATCAAACTCGGATGAAGTGTCGTTGTAATATACTGGCGAAGAAAGAACACGACAAAAGGACTCGCCACTGCTGGTACGATTAACGGTATATACGTATCAAGAATCCCTAAATTTTTACTTAACTCATAAAAACCGATCAACCCCAGCTGACCAGGAACCATCATCATCACTAGCATGAAAATAAACATCGCATTCTTGCCTTTGAAAATATAAAAAGCAAAGCCATAAGCCGTTAACGCTGAAAAGTATCCAGATAATAACGTAACGAGCACAGAAATAATTAAGCTATTCTTAAAACCAGCCCAAATATTGATGTAACTCATCATCGTTTGATAGTTTTCAACCAATGAACTTCCTGGCATTAAAGTAAAGCCGGATAAAATTGCCTCATTTGACCGAGTCGCATTGACAAGCATCATTAAGAACGGAATGAAGCAAACAATAGCCATCACACTTAGTACGATGTATAGGATTAATTTCGGAATGCTTCTTTTTGGTTTCGGTTTTGTTTCAGTTACACTCTTTTTTTCCACTTCGTTAGAAAAGGTTTTGTCTACCGCAGTTTTTCCTATCATGCTTTACACCTGCCTTGGTTGTTTACGTTCTTTCCCATACATCCCTTTAAAGATGAACGCAGAGAATATGAGAGTAATAACAAATAAGCCATACGCTACAGCAGCAGCATATCCATAGTTGTTATATTTAAAGGCTTGATTGTATAAATAGAGCACCATCGTATTAAGCGATCCGTCAGGTGATCCTATTCCATCTGTTAAAAGCATTGGCAGATCAAACAATTGAAGACCTCCAATAAGCGAGGTAATCATGATATAAAGCAGGATAGGCTTTAATAGCGGAATCGTAATCTTTGTAAACGTCTGCCAGCGATTCGCACCATCTATTAATGCTGCTTCGTAATAGTCTTTGGATATACCCGATACCCCTGCCATTACGACAATAAATGAGTGACCAAACCACATCCACGTCAAGATAAGCGATACAGAAAGCTGGGCGCTCGTTGGTTCATTCAGCCAGTTGATCGGATCCGAAATAACGCCGAGTTTCAACAGCATCATGTTAAGTGAACCATGCTGCCAATCTAGTAAAATACCAAATAATAGAGCGACCGAACTGATCGTAATTAAGTTGGGAAGGTAAAAGATGGATCTAAAAAACGCAATACCTTTTAACTTCAGTCTCATATCTGAAAAAATCATAGCTAGAATGAGAGCCAGGCCGATTTGAAGGGCAAAGTTCACACCCCAGATTTTCCACGTATTAAAGAAAGCTTCCACAAAGTACGTATCTGTAAGCAGCCGTTTATAGTTAGCGAGTCCTACGACTTGGGCTTCACCGCTGCCTGTATAATTTGTAAAGCTGTAGTAGAAAGTTAACGCGACTGGATAAATACTAAAAATTAAGAAGATGATCCAAAATGGGGCAATAAAAACATAGCCGTATCTGTTTAAATTTTTCATCTCCCCTCCTCCTTTCAAAATAGTGCGGTGGCAGAGTAATACCCCGCCACTCACACGGTTCATTTTTATGCTTATTTTTTAGGTACTTTTAAGTCAGGATACGCATTTTGTGCTTTTTGGTAGAATTCTTTAATCGCTGCATCCTTTGATTTTTTACCTGTTACATACTGTTGAACAGCATTTCCGTAAAGCGTATCTAACTGCTGGTCATACTTTGTTACAATTCCAGGAGTAATCTCTTTTGACTGCTCCAAGAAGAATTGGTAGTTGTTTTGTCCGCCTAAGAACTTATCGCTAAAATCGTCTTTAATCGCATTTGTAACAGGAAGGTAAGATAATACGTCCCCAGTTTCTTTACTCCAAGAAGTTAAGAATTCATCATCTTGAGTCATCATTTTTACAAATTTGTAAGCAAGTTCTTTATTGTCAGACTTGTTGTAAACCCCAAGCCATGTTCCACCCCAGAAATATGGTGTCGGACCGCTTGTTACAGCCCAATCTCCAACAGACTCTTTTACGTTTGTTTTTAAAACGCTATGAAGGCCCCATGTTGGAAGAACATAAGAGAATACTTGAGTTTCTTTTTCTTTTCCACCCTCTTTTACCTTAATAGGCTTATCCATTCCTTCGAACCATGATGGAGACCATTCAGGAGCAAGAGCTGTGTAGCTGTTATCACGAAGCTTTTTAGAATAATCCATATACTCGATTTTTTCTTCTGTCAGCTGCAATTCATTCTTATCGTTAACCCATGGCTGTGGGTTGTCACCTTGTGCGAACCAGCGAATTGAACCTTCGTCTGGGAACATGCTATAGCCTTTTTCTTTCATTTTTTCAGCTACTTCAAATACTTTATCCATAGAGCTCATCATTTCTCCAACTTGAGCTGGATCGTCTGTCCCTAATACTTCCTTCGCAATGCTGCGCTTATAATAAATTCCTCCTGGAGTTGTTTGCCAAGATAATGCACGTACATCGCCATCTTTATCTTTTCCTAGATCGAATACATATGGTACGTATTTATCAGATAACTCATCTGCGTTGTACGGCTTTTCTGATAAGTTTTCCCAGTAACCTGCATCAACCCATTGTTTCAAAAAGGCAATCTCACCTGTGAATACGTCAGGTGCTCCAACTCCACTTTCCAAAACTGGCTTTAACTTTGTTGGATAGTCTGCAATTGGCACAATCGTTAATTCTACTTTCACGCCATTTTTTTCTTCAAACGTTTTAATAGGCTTCTTAAGCTCATCTGTAAATGACCAGATTCTTAAATCCACATCTTTCTTACCACCATTTGATGTTTTTGAGTCACTAGAACAACCCGCAAATAACCCGACTACCAGCATTAAAGCTAAAAACATACTTAACTTCTTTTTCATTCAAATACCCCTTCCCCTTGCATTATTTTTATTTTTGCGAAAGCGGTTTCGTTTTTGTTTAAAAAAATATTCGAAACCGCTTTCGGAAAGCCCGAAAAAAATTTTCTTTATTTTTTTTGCGAACAAGACTCTCGGATGACCAGTTCTACCGGCAAACATTTAGATGTGATCAGCTTTTTCTTTTGAGAAATTTGTTCCATCAGCAACTTTGCTGCTTGAAAACCTATTAAATCAGTATCTTGCTTGATTGTTGTTAATTTAGGGGTAATATACGCTGCCATTTCAATGTCATCATACCCAACAATTGAAATGTCCTCTGGCACTCTCAACCCTTTTTCCTTAATCGCTTCTATGGCTCCGATTGCCATATGGTCTCCAGCTACAAATACAGCTGTAGGCATATCCTTTAAAGATAGAAGTTTCTCCATGGCTGCTCGACCTTCCTCGATGGAAAACAAACCGCCATTTATCAAATAACCTTCAAGTATCGGAAGCTTTAAGTCATTCATTGCTTTCTTGTACCCTTTGATCCGCTCTGTACCGGCATCTGTAGATGGGTCCCCCGATATGTGTGCAATCTTCGTATGACCCAGTGAGTTTAAGTAATTTACAGCTAGCTTGCCGCCTTCAATATTGTCCGAAAACACTAAACTGCAGTTTTGATTATTCATATCAATAACGACAATAGGAATGGCGCTGTTAATCATCTCTTGTACTTGCGGATCTTGTGGATCAGAACAAATCACAACTATTCCATCCACAGCTCGATAAGAAAAGTGTTCTAAGTAGCTTATATCTCGATTACGCAGATTTCGGGAAGCAAAAATTAAATCATACCCTTCCCGTTCAGCTTGTTTTCTAAAACTTTCTATTATCGCACTAAAGAACGGGTGCTTCATTCCAACCTCATTAGCTTCCGAAAACATCACACCGATTGTCCAAGACTTTTTCGTCGAAAGAGATTGCGCGTGAGCATTTGGCAGATAACCCATGTCTTCAACTGCTTGCAATATCTTCTTTTTCGTCTTTTCGCTCACATCTGAGTAATTATTAAGTGCTTTTGAAACGGTAGTCGTTGAAAATCCCGTTTTTTTTGCAATGTCATAGATTGTAGCCATTAGTTATCTCCTCTTTATCGAAAGCGCTTTCGTTATTTGAAATTATACTCCTTCAAATGATAAGTTTCAATATAAAATTTATAAAAAAGACAGGAAGCATTCCCTTCCCATCTTGAAAGTAGTCTATTAATCTCCATTTAGAAACAAGCTTGCAATCTTCACTGCTTTTTCATACTGCTTCGTGTCCGCGTAATGATGATATAATTGCTTTCCAAACTTTTCGACTCTACTAAATTGATTCTCAGATTGAAAGAATGGAAGTGCTATGTTTTCTAAGTAATCAAAATAAGATTTCATCTCTCCCTTTATTATGAATAGGTGAAGTTGAAATAAGTGGAGGTATAAATAGTGCTTCATATTTTTGGAAGCCGCAAACCCATCTTCTGCGCTCTTCAATTGTTGTTTTCGTGATTGCAATTTCCCATCGATGCTGTTATCCAAAAAATTATATAGACGGTTTAAGTAAATCGCTGTTTTCTTGTCAGCCATCTTTAGTGCTTTTTGATAATAGATATGAGCATTCTTATAGTCTTTTCTTTTAAAATATTCGAGTCCAAGATTATGCAGCAGCATGCCTATAATACCGATCTCGTTTAAGGTATCGCTATCTTGTATTAATTGATGGTATCGGCTTACTTTTTGTTCAAAATCATGGATCGTAGCACTTTCTATTTGAAGCAGCATTAACGATTCTGCTTGAATGGCTCTAGAGAAGTTATTGTTTCTCTTAAAATAGTCCACCGCTTTTTTGGCATTTATATATGCCATTGTTTTGGATTCAACCCATTGATAAGCCATTGCTAAATGATAGCAGCATTCTTCATTTCCATAGACGTCCATGTTTATCGTATTTAAGATCTCCACAGCTTTTTTACGATTTTCTATAAGGAAATCGTTGCATTTCTGTAAGTAATAAATACCTGTTACATGCTTATGCATATTTTCCTCATAAGGACTTAGGTACTCTTTATTTAATTTGTTTATGATATTAATTACTTTTGGAATCTCTTTTTTCAACAGGTAATATCGAGCCAAGACCAATTGATATAGTGCTGCATGTTTTGAGAACTGAATGATTGGAAATTGATCCAATTCGTTTTTGGTTCTCTCTACCTCTTTCATCCTTTGCATGATGATAGATTTATGCCACTGGTGGAGTTTCTTTTCCATGCTTTGAAAGAACTCGATCTCCTTATGTATATCGATATCCAGGCGCTCTGAAAATAAAGCAATAATTTCTGTTGAGTACTTCGTCTGTCCTCGCTCAATTTTACTGACATGTGTTGTTGTACAAATGTCTTTTCCTAGTTGTTCTTGAGAAAGTCCTCTTTTTTTACGATAAAACTTTATAATTTCTCCCTCAATCATAGATGTCTCTCCTCATGAACAAATGTTTAATAATAAAAGTTTCTTTGCAAACAGGTTTTCTCCCTTCTAAGGTCATGTATTTAAGTCTTAATACCCACTATTTTTCCATAAAAAAACCACGAAAGATTACTCTCTCGTGGATTTGTAGTGTTTTATTGTGCTGGCACGCCAATCGCATCGTATGCGGCGATAACTGCTTTCGTTTCATTTGACGGAGCACCGTTACGATCTGGATAAAGGTCACGAGCTGACTGGATCGCTGCAGCACGCATCTCTTTAAACCCTGAAGACGGTACAAGATAGTTTGTTAAAGCACGGTAGAAGATCTTCTCTGTTTTCGAACGCGTAATACCCGTAACTTTAACTCCACGATGCTCGCCGCCTTCTGAGATCAGGTAAGCCGCTTTATTGTTGATAGAGCTGTTAATATGAACGCCGCCTTTATCTAACTCACCTAAGTAACGGTCTTCATAATGATCTGGATAAGCATTGTCTTTTAACCCATAAACAGAAGAAAGTTTCTTAGATTTTGGATTACTCATTGAACGTAATCCTCCATCACCTGGGACGTTCGGTGTGAAAATATCTTCACCCATTTCCCATTCAGATGGACTCGTTAATCCATGTGAATGCATTTCAGACAAGGCACCAAAGATATCAGCCAAGGATTCATTGATCGCACCGGATTCTCCTTGGTATGTCAGGTTTGCAGTCTTGGAAATTACACCATGTGTCATCTCATGCCCCGCAACGTCCATCGCTCCTGCTAGTGAGCTGAAAAGAATACCGTCCCCATCACCGTAGAGCATCTGCTTTCCGTTCCAAGCAGCATTATTCCATTTTGATCCAATGTGTACAGTACTAATTATCGGCATTCCGTTTCCGTCAATACTGTTACGCTTATGAATACTTTGGTAGTAATTATTTACTTTGATTGAGTTTGAATGTGCAGAAACCGCCGCAGGGTCAGCAAAGAAAGTGGTTCCTGTCTCTACTTCAAATCCTGAAAGTCCAAAGAGTCCAGATAAAAGAATGAACGCTGTTTCACCCATACGGTTCGCTTTGTACGTATGAACCGGTACGATGTTTGGATTCGTTGTAGTTCCTCCTGCAATTGCTGCACCATGAAGGTAGCTTTTCCCTGAAACATTGTCTTTTACAGCAATAAAGTTTTGAACCTTACCAAAAACATCTAACCCTCGACCAGTAATTGGTGTAACCGCCGGTGCATCAGCTTCATGAACCGCATTAAAATGATCTACAATCTCACCAGTAGATGCATCAATAAAATAATGATAGTAGCCTGGCGCAGGAACAGAAGTTGAAACTTTTACTAAATACGTTAAGTAGTTTCTTCCTTCATGCGGGTAAATCGTTAGTTCTGTTTCTACTCCGTCATAATTCTTAACTTCTCCTATTTGCGATACCACTTGCTCTTTAGCTGTTCCTTCTGCGTCTTCTTTTGTAATAGAAGGAACAGTAGGAATAATGGATTTCGCTAATGTTTGAGTTACCTTACCAAAAGAAGCATACACGTTGTTATCTGCATCCAGAGCGACAGTTTGTCCACTGCCATAGATCGGTATGCCATTATATTGCTCAACAGTACGAACATGGTATGTATTTGTCGCACTATCTGCAAACTCACTTACAATCTTAAACTGATCACCAATTGAAGATGTTGATCTTGCACCAACCTCTGAAACCACTTGTGATTGCAAATAAGCTTTTACGATCTCAGCTTTGCTCAACCCTTCCGGTGCTTGGAATAACACGGATGACGTATTTGCGTTTGCACTGGATCCAGGTACTGATATACCACCAAGTGTAACCGATAATGCTAAAACGGCTGGAATGACCACTTTCTTGTTTAAGCTTTTTTGTTTTTTCTTATTCAACCCATTCACCTCTTCTTCATAATGTGCTTCCGGAATAATTCCAATTATTAAGAAGATTGTAAAAGTGGTCAATTGGGTTAAATTTCGTACGGTTTTTCGGGCTTTTATAGATTTTGTGTCCACATTCGACAAAAAATGTCTATGTTTTTTCATGCGATTAACCCAATAACAATCTTCCAATAATTCTGTAATAATAGGGTCTAACCAACGAGATGAGGGGGGCTGAATGTGATGGGCAAATTCCATAATGGGCTGGTTCTAATAGGATTATGCTCTGTTTCCTTTTATTGCGGAGCACAAATTGCCGGCCAAACAGAAGCAGCATTTTCAAGTAATGCCCTGCTAAAACCGATTGAAGTTTCAGCTGCCATCGTTTTCCCGTCCACCATTCAAAAGCTGACCCGAAGCGCTAAACAAATACATGGGGACATGCTCTCTGTTTACGAAAGCATTCCGCAAGTATCAGATGATTCAACTTTACAAGAGTTAAAGGAAGCATTAGCTGACCTCACAGTAAAGGAACGGGAACTGCAGTCTTTATTATTTAGATTTGAAAACGAGTACAATGAGCAAGCTGCCTATCATAAACAAGTTAGAAAACTAGATCAGAATACATACCGATTTGTCCTAGAGGGTTGGAATGAAATAGATGGGAAAGCCAAGCAAATTAAGCAAACAATTGATTTTCAATACATGGAAAAATATCGTTTCTCTATTGAGTTACGCATTAAAAAATTGGAAGATGCGGCAAGTACTCAATCTTCCGAAGAGCTTGGAGAAGCTCCAGAGGCAACACCCTCTACAAATAAGACAGAGATCTTAGACCAAAACGAAGGAGTGCCAGAACATGATGAAAAAAGGCTTAAAAATAACAATGAAACTAATGAGTAGTGCCTTCGTTGTTGTCATTTGTTTGCTCGCTTTTATGATTCTATCTTCACGCGTTTCAGGAGCTGAACCTTCCGTTTTCGGCTATCAGATAAAAGCTGTATTATCTGGGTCAATGGAACCTATCTTTCAAACAGGATCTATCATTTCTATTAAACAAGCAGAAAACCCTGACTCCTTTAAAAAAGGAGAAATCATAACCTTTCAAATGGAAGACAAGCTGATCACTCACAGAATCGTTGGTGTTCATCATAAAAATGGACAAGTTTCTTATGATACTAAAGGGGATAACAATGACGGGGCCGATATGTGGTCCGTGCCTTCAAATGATGTAATCGGGAGCTATACGGGATATACAATTCCCTACGCAGGCTATGCTTTAAATGTGACTCAATCTAAGGAAGCTTCTGCTCTATTATTATTTATTCCAGGGCTTTTTCTATTCGGTTCAGCTGTCTATTCTATTGTGAATGCAGCTAGAAAATTAGATGTGGAAAAAGCATAAATTTAGGTTAGCTCTCTATGTATCTAGCATACATACGAGTTTAATAAATCTGATTACATACTACTATTGGAGGTTGAGAAAATGGGTTTTACAAAGACAGTAAGTAAAGGGGTAATGACAGCAGCACTTGGTCTATCATTAATGGGCGGAGGAACGTTCGCTTACTTTAGTGACACGTTTGAGACAAAAAACACATTCGCATCAGGTACATTGGATCTTTCCATAAATCCAAACGCCGTTGTTAACATTGACAACATTAAACCTGGCGATGAAGTGTACCGTGAATTTACGTTTGAAAACAAAGGTTCTCTAGACATCTATCAAGTATTGCTGGATACGAAATATACAGTTGAAGATGCAAAAGCTGATAATACAGATGATCTTGCAAACCACATTAAAGTAACAATCATGTACAACACGAGCAGTGCAACTGTACCTGTCGTTGAGACGACTCTAGCCCAACTTAAAGAACAACAGCCTGATCTAACAGCAATTGATGAGTTTGTAGGTACCACACAGCGTCCTGACGGAATCCCTCCAGGCGAGAAAGAAAAAATGTTCGTATTATTCCAGTTCGTTGATAATGGCGAAGATCAAAACCAATTCCAAGGAGATAAGCTCCAAGTAGATTGGACGTTCAATGCAAAACAAGCACCTGGCGCTTATAACGACGATACAGATCCAGAGAATAACTAAATATTTGATAATGAAGAACTGCTGATAGAGCAGTTCTTTTTGTTTGAGCAGGCTTAGTTGCTCTTGAAAGGGTTGATTTCCGTTTCAGGCTGCTCGCTTTCCGCGGGGCAGGCGGTGAGCCACATTCGTACGTTCCACTCTTAAGTGTCTCACCTGCCCACCTGTCCCGCAGGAGTCTCGCACCTTACACTACAATCAACTGTCATAGAAGAAATTAGGTTTGAAAGCAACCATCTCTTAAAAAAGTGTCTTTATTTATTACACGTTCGCGCAGTTGAATCTCGTCTGCGCGCAAGTTTAGCTAATTCCACTCAGGCTGCTGAACTTTACTCGCAGTTCCCTTCAATTCCCGATCACCTATGATTCTTTTTCACGCAGCAGGCTTTTACAGCAACAAATAAGTTGATCTGTTTGAACAATTCACTTTCCAAACAGATCAACTTCTTACAATTACGCTATCATTCTTTCTCTCAGCTTCTTATTGAGTAATATAAATGCTTGTTTTAAATCGTTCTTAGGTATTTTTGAAAAGTTATCACCAATACTTACTTCAAAAAAGCAGCTTTTCTCACCATTTTCTCTAAGGTGTCCCGTTAAACCAATCCCTGTTTCATCAATGGTTTCTGCTAAAATAGTTTCTACCTCATCCTTCGATGCATGAATGTGGACGTGAAACATATTAGATACAGGCTTTATTGGCAGTGTACGTACGCCTTCACAAGCGTTATAAAGATCAGCTAATTCCTTTGCGCCACTAAAATAACTATCCATTTTATCAATGCGTTGATCAAAATAGAAATCCGCACTTATGATATAAGGATAAAGACTGATTAGATCACCGCCATGGCGTCTTTTCCAAACCTTTGATTCCTCAGTAAAGTCTTGTGGTCCCGCTAATATCGCTCCAGCAATGCCTCCGAGCCCTTTGTAGAACGAAATATAAACACTGTCAAAAAGAGCACAAACTTCAGCGGCAGTCTTAGCGTAGTATGGAAGAATTTCAAAAAGTCTAGCTCCATCCAGATGAAGCTTAATTCCTTTATTACGGCAGTAATCTGAAATCGCCTGAAGTGTTTTGTATGTTGGTAGCTGTCCGCCTATTTCCCGCTGAGGAAGTTCAAGCAGTAAACAAGACACCTCTTCTTTCATATTAACCACGTCATTCAGCTCAATGATTCTATTTTCATCAGCTAGAAGCACTGGTTCGATATGATGCAACTCTTTCAAACCATCTTCTTCATGAATCTCTAAGTGACATAACGGATGATAAGCTACTCTTTTCATCCCCTTTTGGTCACACCATATGCGCATCGCGATTTGCTGAGCCATCGTTCCACTCGGAAAGAACACGGCAGTTTCTTTGCCTAGATAGGCAGCCAACTTCTTTTGAAAATCTTCAATAATATGCCCTTTCCCGTACATATCACTTTCTTGTTTTTTTGAAACTGCGTCTAATGCATCTACCAAGACGGATATATCTCTTTTCCCATGACCCGTCACCTGATACTTAGCATGTTGATAGGCTTCAAATAATACGTTTTTGTTTTCCAACCCAAAATCTCCTCCTATTTATTCACATAATTCACATCACCATTGATTTTCAAATCACGGGGTACACTTAAAAGTATAAAGTCATTCCCCATTACAGATGTATGACGATCCTCAAATGCATTACCAGTACCAGAAAACTGACTAAATGCAAAACCTTGAGAGAATTTAGTAAAACTAACTTCCAACATCTTAGGAGCTTTTATAGAGAGCGTCTTTCCATCAAACGCTAGAGAAGGAGATTCTAATTTATCTGTAAAATCTATGCCATCAATATAGGATTTTCCGTAATAATGGGCAGCTTCTATAACACCGTCATTATTCTTCTTTTTTTCAACAAACACCATGATTCCATACATTTCTTTATCAATCATATTTACATCTAATGTGTTTTCTTTAGTGGGGAACGACCAGTTTTCTTTTTCTAAAAAAGTACCTTTGAAGTTTTCGAGCTTACCATTAAAGGCACCTTCTAGTACTTTACTTTGAGCCTCTTGAACTTTGTCCATCTCACTTCTTGTTACCATCTTTCCTTCTGTAACATTTTGAGGCAGCAGCGTAAAAGAAATAGCAGTCGCTAGCAACAATACGACCGTATACCCTCCAAGCAGCCACTTTATTTTGCGAAGTCCGCCTCTTCTCTTATTGAACATGTAAGTGCCTATTCCAAAAGTAATCAGCACAAAAAATATAATCGGTATCAGCAATACAATAATACTCATTTCCTTACCTCCATTCGGTTAGAGATCCCTATGCTAGAGAGCAATAAGACGATAGATACTACCAACACTTTTACGGCAAACAGGGCAAATGAAGTTTCAGCTCCAAAAAACTTACTTACATTCATGAATAACGTAGGGTTTCCACCAAGACCATCCATGATTAAACCACCAAAAGCAAAGGTTGGAATAATGAAGAGAAAACCTCGGTGCAATTGAATTAAAATTCCAATAAAATAACCCGCACTAGCAAAAAGAAAGATATAAAGGACAGATGCACTGATCCCCGTAACCCATGTCAAAAAGGGAAGCGTATCCATGATAATTGAGAAATTGTCTTTTAAGTAAAATGCAAGAACTTGAAAAAGGTGGGTAGAAAAGTAAACGGATAATCCTGCAAATATACTGGCAGATAGTAGAAAAAGAATGTTCGAAAAGTGGCTGATCCTACGGTTTGTAATAAATGAAAAATCATCGTAGCGATAAGCTTTGGTCGTTATAATGATCGCTGTAATAAACGCCCAAATCATCATAAACACTAATATAATGTCACCTGAATAATAATTGACTTCGTAAGATATAGAATTGGATGTACTACCGCTCATACCATTTCCATTAAAGGAGAAAAAAATCGCGAGTAACTGAATCATAATTAAAGAAGTAAAAACCCCAAAGTATGACTTCAACTTATAGCGGTATTGCTTCTTCACAATGTCCCAAGTTTTAACCTCTGTTAAATACATGATCGATCCCACCCTTTGTTTTACTTGTTAAATAACTGCAAATATCTTCTGCAGAAACCTGCGTGATTTCTAGCCCTAAGCCTCTGGCATCCTCAAGCTCTTTTATGGAACGATCATTTTTAACAACCGCGTATGAGAGATTAGCGCCAATATCCTGTACATGAATGGTTTCAATTCTATTGATCCACTCCTGTACCTTTTCTGTTTTACCGCGAACACCAATCGCATAGTCCCTTAGCGCATCAATGGACAGATGAAGACATTTTTCACCTGACTTAATAAGCAATACATCTTCTAACAAATCTTCTACTTCATCTAGTAAATGGCTTGATAAAATAATGGTTCGCGGGTGAGAAATGTACTCTTTTAGCAGTGCTCGATAAAAGTCTTTTCTTGTACCTGAATCCATACCGCTCGTAGGTTCATCCATAATCGTGAGTGGGCAGCGCGCTGCTAATCCGATGATCATATTAAAAGTACTTTTCATCCCTTTTGAGAGATTTCCATGATACTGTCCTGGATTCAAAGCAAAATAATCAAATAGCCGCAAAGCTAAATCGTGATCCCAGTTCGGATAAAAGTTCCCCGCAGTTTCAAGCAGCTCTTTTAACGTTAATCCTTGAGAAAAACTCATTTCGTTATCTATAAAAATGGTATTAGCAGAAACTTTTAGATTATTAAATGGATTCTCTGAGAAGACTTGAATGTCACCAGAAGAATGATGAAGATAACCTGCAATGATTTTTAATAGCGTTGTCTTTCCTGCTCCATTGCGTCCAATTAAACCTGTAATCTTATTCTCCGCTAATCGAAAGGTCATAGAGTTAATCACTTTTGATTTCCCATATTGCTTTGTCAGATCATTACATACCACTACATTCATGCTTGCTCCTCCTTTATCTTTTGGTGTGTATCTTTAATCATCGTCACAAGCTCATCGACCTCCACTTGTAATTGAACAGCTTCTCTCGCTAGTTCGTTCACCAGTGTGTTCAACTTGGAATTCTTTCTTTTTCTGAGGATGATCTTTCGTGCATCTGCTGCTACAAACATACCTAGTCCCCTCTTCTTATAAAGAACGTTATCGTCAGCCAACAGGTTTATGCCTTTCCCTGCTGTGGCTGGATTTACATTAAACATCTCAGCTAATTGATATTGTGAATAGACCTTTTCATCTGCTTGAATCGTTTCATTTAAGATTTCATTTTCAAGCCATTCAGCGATCTGAACGTAAATCGGTTTCATACTGTCAGCATTCAGCAGCAATTGTACTTCACCTCCAACTTACCACTATAGTACATTACATATGTAATGTACTATATATTACCAATATATGCAATAAATTGTTTTTGATTACAATTAAAAAGACAGCTCCCTTTACCGAGGAAACTGCCTAATACCAAACCATTATTTTCTTCTTGCCGTTACTTGCTCGCTCATAATCGTGTACATATTCTCTACTCCATCATTGGTGGCTTCAAAGTGAAAAGCATTTTCCTCTTTAATCCCTATGCTTTCCGCTTCTTTCGCCACATCAATGTTAGCGCCCATAAAGATAAACTCCCAGCTGTACTTCTCTTGCTGGTGACGGATCAGATCCTTTACTTTTTCATATGAAAATTCATGACTCGCATTTTCCATGCCATCAGTCGTAATAACAAAGATTATCTTTCCGGGTCTATCCTCTTCATTTACCTGTGAAAGCCTGTAACCCACATCCAAAATTGTTTTACCTACAGCATCTAAAAGAGCTGTAGTTCCCCTGACATAATACTCATTACTGGTTAAATGAACGCTTTTTGCAGGTGCACCGCTACAAAGAACTTCATACTGATCATCAAAAAGAACCGCAGTAAGAACTGTTTCTTCATCAAGCTCACATTGTCTTTTCACAAATGAGTTAAACCCGCCAATAGTATCCTTCTCCAGCCCTGACATAGAACCGCTTCGATCTAGCAAAAACACGATCTCTGTTAACTTCTTATTCATCCTTAACCATCTCCTAATGATTTGTCATGCTATAATAATAGCTAGAATTATCCAGCTCATGGTCGCCTGTAAAGCGACATTTAAGGAGGATGTCTCTATGCTTGATCAAAAGCTTTTATTAGAATTAGAAACGTATCTTAATGAACGCTTAATAATGGAATTAGAAGTTTGCAAGTCCTCCGAAATCATGGAAGAAAGTCTAGAAGAAAACAGCCTGCGTTTTGAATTGGACGAATTTATTCATAAGAATCGGAAGCCCACACTTCAGGAAAAACTTTTTCAACTTATTGATCAGAAAGATGTTTTGGACACAGAGGTTTACAAAAAGGCTGGTTTAGACCGAAAGCATTTTTCAAAAATACGCTCAAAAACAGATTACCGACCAAAGAAAAATACGATCCTTGCGCTAGCTTTGGCTTTGGAGTTGAACGAAGAGAATACAGAAGAACTATTAGAAACAGCAGGCTACTCGTTATCTGACAGTGATACGAACGATTTAATCTTCAGATTTTGCATCAACAAAAAAATTTATGATAGGTTTGAAGTTAATGAGTATCTTGTTCATTTCAGTCTAACGCCTATAGGAAGTTCCATATAAAAAGACAACCTCTCACTGTGAAGTTGTCTTTCTGCATTTTCTATTCAATTGCACCTGCTACATCATAATCTAATAAATCAAGCTCGGATGGTTTTCCTAATGCAAGCTTTGCGAGTTCTGCACCAAGATAAGGTCCGCTCGTTAAGCCTGATGCTCCAAGTCCATTTGCAATCCATATCTTTTTATAGGTAGGCAAAGGTCCGATAACAGGTAAAAATCCTGGTGTGAACGGACGAAATCCTACCCTTGTCTCAAGAATGGTTCCGTCTGACAGACCTGGTGCAACAGCTAATGCTTTTGTAAGAATTTCATGTACACCACCAGCAGTTACCCGATCATCAAAACCTTCTTCATCTTCGTGTGTTGCGCCAACAACCACTCTGTCATCAAATGTTAAGATGTACTGGTTTGTCGGCGGCATTACGACAGGCCAAGAATCAGTTTCTGTTTGAGGCAGATGCAGATGAATAATCTGTGCTTTTTGCGGAGTTACTTTGAAGGTGATTCCGAGCGGCTGCAGGATCTCGTTTGACCATGCTCCAGCTGTAACTATGACCTCATCTGCCAGTATTTCTTTACCCTCAATGGTAACTCCAACAACAATATTATTTTTATGGAGTAGAGTTGCGTTGCCATTTAAGAATGTTGCACCATTATTAGCCGCTGCACGCACTAACGCATTCCGCATCGCTCGGCCATTCACGCGAGCTCCACCACTTACAAAAACGGAGCCATATTCTTCAGATAGAGGAGGAAAACGCTTCTTTGTTTCTTCAGGTGAAAGGATCGTAATCTCCCCAATTTCAGGCGCATCTTCTCTTCGTTTCATTGCTCGTTCTGCCATTTTTTCAAGTTTTTCTGAGTCTGCATGCAAACTGAGTGTACCTACTCGTTTATACCCCGTATCCGTTTCACCATCAGCTTCAAGTTGCTGAATGAGTTCAGGATAATAACGCGCACCACCTTTTGCTAATTTGTACCACGCTTTGTTTCGGCGCTGCGAAAGCCAAGGACATACGATTCCAGCGGCTGCATCCGTTGCCTGTCCTCTATCTTGCCGATCCACCACTATCACTTCAGCACCGGATTTGGCTATGTGATAAGCAGTAGATGCTCCTAGAATCCCTGCACCAATGACAATGATTTTTTTCATATATAAAACACCTTTAGCATTAAAATTTTACTTAGATTGTAACACAGACACCTCTATCAAAAGCAAAAGCTGCTGATTCATTAGCCCAATCAACAGCTTGCCTTATTTTTATTCAATGGCAACAGCAGCCTTTTCCACTCCAAAACTCATGACAGCATAGAAAGTTCCTCTATAGGTTCTCTTGTATTCAACAAAAAATGGAGTTGCACGCTTTAAACCCTTTTCTTCAGCGAAAGCAGCCAACTCCCAGTATTTCACCTGTGATTGCTCATCGAATTGATTAAGCAACCGTGCTGCAATCGCATTTTTTATTAAAAAATAACTCCTAAACCTAACATCTTCCTCTTTTGGTACGTTTAATAACGGCTCTTCAATGGGCATGAAAATTTCAGCTGTCATAATTTCCGCCGTCGGTTCGCTGATCATACTATAAAACAATTCCCCGGTTGGGTGATATCCGTATTTTTCAAGAGTAGCTGTTAAATCCTTTATCGCTTCACCAATTTCTTCAGGATAAAAATTGTACAATTTTGAAGCAACATTTCGGTACGTCATCGTATGTTGTGAGTTAATCAACTGACTTCACTCCGTTCTGCCAGTGGTACGTAAAGGTCGATCATGATCTCACCATACACATCGAGCATGACACAATAATAAGTATCAGATAATGCTATATTCTCTCTTTCAGCATACTTCTTTACTTTTTCATAAGCAGCTGAGAAGTTTGTTTCCTGGTCAGCTTGTCTTAGTGTCAGTGCCTTGTCAATCTGTACTTGCTCTAGGTACTGTATCTCTGCATCTTCTCTCACACCGACAGGCTGGTTGATGGGTAAATAATAGGTAAATGCACCTTTATCTCTATCATATGCGTCATCTGTACATGAGAAAAAAACTGGCCCATTTTTATAGACTTCCTGATTCAGTTCAATCTCCTCAAGATCATGTAAACCTTCCTGCCAGTTTTCTTTCAGATCATGCTTACGATAAACAAGCACAGAATCAAATTGTAACGAAGAAACTTCCATCTCAAGCATCCTTTCTGTTATGTTATTTAAACTCGTAAACTCTTATCATTAGCAGATATTGATTCTGAATACAGATATCCATTTCTATCAAAATTAAAGCTCTTAAACCGGAATTTACAATAGAGGATCACGAGCTGTTCTGGCAGGACAAAGATCATTGTGTAAAAAATAAGAAGAGGAAGAACAGTTAAGAAGAACGTTTCTAATGAAAATAAGCCGCCAGCTCTTATTAAATATTGGATAATATAAACAATAGCCAATCCAAGAACAATAGCCATTGGTATATACGAAGTAGTTTCAAACCTTTCTCTAATCTGTCCTCTACCAGATCCTTCACGATACTGGCCTTTGTGAAGCAAAATATAAAAACGAACGAACGTTACGACAAAAAGTATTACTGCGAAACCTAATGTTATAAAGGTCAGATTTATCAACGATTTTTCTGTAACATTAAAATCTGCACCTATAACAAACAAGGCTCCTAAATACATGCACGCACCGCCAATATTTTGTGATAATAAAATACCTAAAAAGTACTGCAATTTTTCACTTCTCCTGTATATAAAAGGAACAGCGTAAATAATCGATAAAACGGTTAATATAATAGTCGCCCATAAGTGTATTTTTTTTATACCTTCAATATTGGGATAAACACTTAATTCCGCAGCAACGTTGTAAATGAGATAGAAAGCTAGGGCTTGCATAGCTGCCCCTAAGACTAAAACACCTCCCAATGATTGAGGACTCTGCCTGCCTGATTCAAGCGGACCTTTTAACACTGCAAAATCTTCAACAGACAATTTTTTAAACACTTTTCACCCTCCTAACGATTAATGAAACCACCCTTTGATATTATCCATAATTGATTTTCCTGACTTCTTACTTTTCCTATTTAACAATGTATTAAACCCTATACCTGCTGCAATTCCAACTGCCGTTCCTACACCTGGTATGGGAATAAGTGCTGTAAATAAAGCAACGCTCCCTGCCTGAACCGCACCTGAAACAGCCAGATCTATTCCTGTATCAACACTTGCCCTTGCCGCAGCTTCTTTGCCGCTTAAGCCATCTGCTTTAGCACTTTCATGGTTGCTGTAAAACGCAAGACCTGCGGATATGGGACCCAATGCTTTTGTCGCGCCTTTGATGGGTCCGCTGCTAACAATCCCTTTAAAATCTACTGCATCTTTAAAAGATTTTCCTGCTCCTTTAACAGTGGCGCTCCCAACTGTCTTGGCTTTTTCCGCTAATGTTGCTTTATCATTCCAATACGCGAGAGAAGGGTTTTTACTAAGTACATCATCCCCCATTGCCGACCAGCCCGATTGACCTGGTTTCTTGGTTGCATATTTTAAGGTAACTTTATTATTAGCGGCATTCGTATAGTGCTTACCTTTGAGACCTTTTCCTCCTTTAGGAACACGATTCATCAATTCACTTAATCCTTTGGCATTTGGTTCAACGCCTAACTTTCTTAAAGCTTCCCCGCTTGCATGTACGCGGTATCCGTATTTACCAGTTTTCGGATCCCATGCCTTCGTTATGCTAAGACCATTGTTTTTCCCAGCCATAAACATACGGAAGCTTGATATTCCCCCAGTTAAAGCGGTATTTAGTTTTTTTGCATCACCTACATACTGTTTTGCTGCTGCCATTGCCGGATTAGCACCCGATACATCACCTGTGTTCTCCGCATCCTTACCTTTAGGTACGCCACTCAAATCTCCCGTACGCTTGGCTAGCTCAGTACGCAGCGGTGAAATCGAAGTATATTCTTTCCAAGCATCAACGGGAAAACTGCCGTTTACTAGCCCGTCTTTTACCATGCCTTCAAGATCAGCCAGCCATTGCTCCATGATTGCAATATCTTCCTCGATGGCATTTAACGAATTGGTTTGGCTGCTGTCAAACCTCATGAGGTCCTCAATGGTCTCATCTTTCTTTTGATCCGCTCGTTGAATGCTCTGCTGCATATGAGCGTCGTTGAGCTTTGGAAGGGCAACAATATCGGAGACCGAGGCAGTTATAGCGTTCCCTTCATCCGTCAGATCGCCAACTTGTTGTCTAAGTTCTTTCAACTTTGCTTCAATTTCTCCTTCTAGAAATTCTTGGCGGATCATACCGGACGGGTTTGGTTCTAAAGAATTTAGTGCAGCATTCATCTGTTCAAGTGTACTGTTGAAATGGTTTTTAAATGTCAAAAAAAATTGAATGAAGGGCAGGTGACATTCCTGATAAAAAGAACGTATTGCAGCTCCTCCTTGTCCTTTAAGCGCATCTTCCATACCCGTAAAACGTTCAGTTTCTGCCTTTATTCCTTCCATTTCATTATAAAGACGGTCCAGCATTTTCGATTGCCTCGAAATACCTTCATGAAAAGGCTGGACATTCAATACCTTCATAAACCCACCCCTCTTTGTACAATTTTTATAATTACATGACTTTGTTATGCATGGTACCTGACAGCTGATGATCTGTATTTCTCATAAAGTCAACGGAACCCTCAGTGGACTTTATATTTTGCGATAAGACAGATTGGTATTTTACTAGCAGGGATTCTAGTTTTATTCCAATGTCAGTAAGTTTCTCTGCAACATCGAGTCTGTTTCCGGTGATTGGATTTGCTGCCTGTGGTTTCAAGTTGTCACAGGCTTGTTTCATTACGCGTAATTGGGCCTCAATCTCTCCGTAGACCATCTTTATCTCTGACATTATGCTCCCCCCTTTTATTGTTTTTTAAGATCCTCTTTATAATTTGAGATACTTTGCTGAAGAGATGAAATTTCCGAGTTTAGCATTGCTATTTTGCTAGAAATCGCGTCAAAAATTGCCGCAAACTGATTAGAGCCAATATCCAGACAATCAGCATGTATACTTGATTCTCGTATCGACTGAAACTGCATAGCATGATTACCATGCCAAGTGCTAGGTGATAATTCTGGATCTAGACATTTTTTCTCCAGCAGCATAAATTCATGCTGTTTATAAGTTAGCTTAGACTGACACAAATATAGTCGGTTCAATTCTTCCTGAGCTTTACTTATCATCGCGTAGTAATAGGACAGCACTTTTAACCTCCTCTCCTATTTTAAAACTAGTAATAAATAGGTTAAATGGAACTAATTACAAAAACTAACACAGTACTTCTTTCCACCAAAATATCCAAAATAAACCACTTTTTAAGCATTGGATTAGGTCTAATAATCCCTTAAAGCTGTCCTTTTCGTATGTATTTTGTTTTCCTAATCGCTTTTTAAACAGAGCATGTGATCTTTAATTTAGGTTGTTTCGCAAACTTTGTTGCTCTTGAAAGTGGTTGATTTCCGTTCCAGATGCTCGCTTTCCGCGGGGCAGGCGGTGAGCCACATTCTTAACGTTTCACTCTTAAGTGTCTCACCTGCCCGACTGTCCCGCAGGACAAGGAAGGCTACGGCAGCGACACATCGCACGAAGAAAATTTGAAGTTCAATTTTCGAGGAGTCTCGCATCTTACACTCCAATCAACTTGTCATAGAAGAGAATTGAACAATCTGCTTCCAAAGCAACAATTGAGCCTTTATTTATTACACATTCGCGCGGCTACCCTTACTTTGCGCGCAGTTGAATGGTGTTTACGCTCAGGTGAGCTTCTGTTCCACGCACAAACCAATCATTTGCGCGCACATCAAGGCGATTCTCACGCACCACAGGCTCATACAGGCAATTCTCAGCATTAGAAAGAAGCATCTTCGCCTGCCTGCTGGAGTATTTCAGCTATAAAAACCAATTTTTGAAGTTTTTCATGAGATTTTGCTATTTTTCGGGGCACAATCCTGTTTTTAGCTTGGTAGGCTATTAAAAATGATGTAAACATCAAAAAACCGCAACGAAGATCGTTGCGGCTTTTACCAATTGTCTATTCAACTCCAGGAAACCATCCTGGTGAATTTATGATTGCGTTCCATAATGGATCTGGAACAACCAATTCTTTTTGTTTCGTTTTATCAATCTTTGTTACGATTTCTGATTCTCGGCCTTGTTCTATCTTTTGTACCCAGTCTGGATCGATAATCAGTTCGCGGCCAAGTGCGATTAGCGGAACACCTGTCTCAAGTGCTTTTATAGCATCATCTGCCGTGTAGATTGATCCGACACCGATTACTGGAACACGGTCTCCTGCTCTTTCTTTAATGATTTCAATACGAGGACGTGTATCTTCTACACCGCGTCTGGGCTCTGACCAGAAATCCATCAAAGAAACGTGGAGGTAATCAAGATTCTTTACGCTTAATGCATCAACAAGTGCTAATGTGTCTGCCATCGTGATTCCAGGTGTTTCCGGCTCTTCTGGTGAGAAGCGGTAGCCCACGATGAATGTACCATCAGCGTGTTCTGCCACTGCTTTTTTAACAGAATCTACTACAGCAAGTGGAAACGCCATACGCTTTTCTAATGAACCTCCCCACTGATCCTCGCGACGGTTAGCATGCGGAGAAAAGAACTGCTGAATCAAGTAACCGTTCGCTCCATGAATTTCAACACCGTCAAAACCAGCTTCAATAGCGCGCCTTGTCGCTTCTCCAAAATCACGTATGACCGAAGCTACCTCATCAGAAGTTAACGGGCGAGGCACTGGTTTGCCTTCAGCTGAAGGAATATCACTTGCACTTACCACATCGCCGTTTGGAACTAGCTCAGGCGGTACTTCACGGCCGCCGTGAAAAATCTGAAGAATCGCTTTTGAACCTTTTGCTTGAATAGCAGAAGCTAAACGGCGAAGACTCGGAATCATGTCATCCGTATCTCCTGCAAACTCTCCCGGAAATCCTTTACCATTGGCTGTTACATTTGTACACGCTGTGATCACCATGCCAACACCTTCAGAACGGCGCTCATAATATTGGATTTCTTCGTCAGTTACTGTTCCATCAGGATTGGATGAGAAATTTGTCATGGGTGCCATCACAACTCGGTTTTTAAGTTCTACTCCATTTTTAAAGCTAAACGTTTTAAATAATGGTGCGTATTTTTCGTTCATCATGCTGCTTTCCACCTCTTTATTTAATCACTTAATAACTTTCTTTTTTAAAGTAACTATTATATTAATACCCACAATTCAGAAAAGCAAAAGTTACGCTTCTGTTTTAATAATAATTTATTAAGGGAAAAGTATAATTCTAAGAAATGCAGTCTACTGCCTGCTCCATTTACACTACAACTCAGGAGGTAATCATGAAAAAATCCAGTATAGCCGTGTTTATTATTATCTTTGCCTCGTTCTATGTTTCCAGTATTCTGTTTCCCATTGACAAGGAGTGGTATGACGCACTAAATAAGCCTTCATGGACTCCATCAGGGCAAACAATCGGCATGATCTGGACTGTATTGTTTACTTTAATCGCCTTATCCGCTACTCTTATTTACAATCAATATGGTTTTAAACCAATTAGTTTTTGGATTCTTTTTGTAGTCAATTATGTATTGAATCAGGCTTTCAGTTATTTTCAGTTCGCACAAAAAGATTTGTTATTAGCTACCTTTGATGCATTTTTGATCGCTGTGACCACTTTGCTTTTAGTCATTTATGCAAGTCGTTTAAGAAAAGTCTCAGGATGGCTGCTTATTCCGTATCTTCTCTGGAGTTCATTTGCTACCTACTTATCCTGGACAATCTACAACATGAATGCATAAACAAAAATGTCTATACCAAAAAGAGATCTAACCCTTTCAGAAGGCCAGATCTCTTTTATTATGTTCCTGAAATCGCTACATATTGATTCTGAAGAACAAACCGATTGTCCTTCCACCCTAACGTGTTTACCACATAACCTAATGCGTCTGCATTATATAGCCCTGCAATCTTTTGATATGCGGAAAGTTCGTATACCCCATCGTAATTGAAGTCGATGGGATATAGGCCGCTCAAAGGGTTTACAAAGCCGGTGATCGGTTTCTTCAGCTTGCCATTTTTATCATATATTTCGTTGAGATATTCTGAATCTCGTTTCGAAATATCAATTATATAGGTTTTCACATTACTCTTACTGACAACTCGGACTCTGTAGTTATCCTCATAAATTACATCATATTCAAAAGTGGCATTGTATACGTTAAAATTAAACATCTCTTGCGGATTGTTGCCGATAAACGAGTACACATAATGATACATGAATCCCCCGCTGCCGCCGGAATTAATGCTGATCAACACATCTGAAACACCGTTACCTGTAAAATCCCCAAGAAACAAAGTTGGATTGTAGCCCACATTTTCAGATAGAGGCACTCTTGTTTGCGCCCCTGTTCTTCCGTCCTTCACATGAAGCGTAATGTTCTCAATAAATGGGCTGTCCTGACTCTTAGTACCCGTTAAAAAGACATCATCTGGTACACGATCCCCAGTAACATCTCCCTTAGTAAAAGCAACAACACTTGGAATAACTCTATAATTATAGTGGTTATACATAACATGCTCCTTGTTAGATGAAGTTTACTAACATGTTATGGGCACCTGATGTGATTGACACAGCCGTATTTAAATTTAACTTGAATAAAACAAAACAAATCCTCGCCGCCACTGAAGATTACTCAACAGCGGCAACAAGGATTATTTATCCTGGCTCTCATATACATCATCTTTAGAATGAAATCCGTCCGCGATGATCGTCTCGTCAAGATTTCCTTTATCGACGGCGATCGGAGACAGCAAAACAGATGGGACCTCAATTTTTCCGTTGTTTATCTTTCGCTCTGTTTTTATAGGTATCCCTTTTGCCATTTCAACGGCCAATTCTGCAGCTTTTTCTGATAAAGCCTGAATGGGTTTATAAACCGTCATTACTTGAGTACCTGTAACGATTCTCTGCACCCCCGCAAGCTCCGCATCTTGTCCAGCTACGGGAATTTCCCCTGCAAGCCCTTGTGCTTCAAGCGCTTGTATGACACCGCCGGCTGTGGCATCGTTCGCCGCAATTACGGCATTGATCTCATTTCCATTAGCTTTCAGTGCAGACTCCATATTTTTAAAGGCATTAGCGGGTGTCCAATCTTTGGACCACTGATCGTATACAACCGTAATAACTCCTTTATCAATTAACGGCTGTAGGACTCGGAATACTCCTTTTTTGAATAGATGAGCATTATTATCCGTTTCGGCCCCGCCTATATACACGTACTTTCCATTCGGAACTAGCTTTGTTATCGCTCTTGCTTGAAGCTCTCCTACCTTTTCGTTGTCAAAGGAAACGTACAAGTCGAGATCTGCATTTTTGACAAGGCGGTCGTAAGCCATCACCTTAATTCCAGCTGAATGGGCTTTTTTGACGATCGCCGCCATTGCTTCAGCGTTATGAGGAACGACAACAAGCAGATCGACTCCATTTTGAATGAGTGTTTCAGCTTGAGCAATCTGCACGGAATCATCGCCATTCGCTGCTAAAATTTCCACTTCTGCCCCAAGATTCTCTACGGCTTTTTTAAAGAGATCTTTGTCCTTAAGCCAGCGTTCTTCCAATAATGTATCCATGGAAAAGCCAATCTTAATTTTTTCTTCTATCATTGATTTGCTGTTTACCTTTTCAGTTTTAGAAGGGATCGCTTTTCCAAGTGTGCCATTACTCGTACTGTCTTTTTCGCAGGTTAAACCTGCGCAAATCAATACTATGAACAATAGGATGAGGCTTACACGATTTACGATTCTACCCATTGATGATGCTCCTTTTTACGTGCCTTCATCCTTTTCTGCCAAGAACAGCCCTGCGATATTCTGTAGGTGAAAGCGCAACCATTTTTTTGAACACCTTGCTAAAATAATTTGGTTCGTGATACCCAACCTCAAACGTAATTTCTTTTAAGCTTTTTTCTGGATCTGCCATCAATTTCTTTGCCTTTTCAATTCGGCATTCTGTCAGAAAATCAATATAGTTGATCCCTAGCTTTTCTTTGAACATCTTGCTGATATAAATTGGACTTAAGCCCACTTTTCTTCCTAATGCCTCAAGAGATATATCTTCATGTGAGTGTTTTACAATATATTGTTTGATCTGATGAATCGTATCCGCCTCAAGCTGTTCATAATGTTCTTCGTACGAAGTTCTCATCTGTTTTAAGAGGTGCTCTGATTCGGACCGAAGTTGACGGTAGTCCTGAGATTGATAGGAAAAAAGAGGTGTTTCAGTTTCCACTCCCATTTCGCTCATCACTCTTGCCGCTACCCAAAATAATTCAAGGACACGCTGTTGCGTTTGGAGCAAATCTGCTCCTTCATTCGAGCAACGTTGAATTAAATCCATCACATTCTTATGAACCTCATCCCACTTTCCTAATCGGATCTCATCGAAAAACTGTTTTTCACGCTGTTTTGATCGATGTTTGTCTTCTGTACTCTCAAGCACTGGAACATCATGATAAAATCGGTATTTCAGAGGCAGTGAGGTATCCATTGTGGCAATTAAAGATTCCTGGTAAGACTGGCGAACTTGATTTAAAGAGTGAGAGACATTACCAATTCCTATGAACCATCCGTCTCCTGAACTTGCTTTTTTCAGAGAGAGAATATCTTTTGCAAGGGAGATCGCTTGGGAACGGAAAGAACTGCCAGGTTTCCGAAAAACAATTATCGGTAGCTGTCGGCCATACAATGCACCAACCCACCCACTCGCTGATTTCCTAACCTTTTCTTTGACCAACGAATACAAATTTTCTCCGTCTTTTGGAAGTAGAATACTCATTACAAACGGTTCATCTGTTGAAGAAATGTCGAGCATATCAACGAGCATATCCAAGTGCACTTCATGTACATGATCGAACAATAGCTGAGTTACGACATCCGTTTCGACAAGCGGCAGTGTTCTTTCTAACACTTCAAGAGATCTGCGCTCTTCGGTGATCTCCTTCAACACCTTTCCGACCGTCTCCTCAATCTCGCTCACTCTGCTCGGCTTCAATAAGTAATCCTTCACACCTAGTTTGATTGCCTGGCGAGCATAATCAAACATATCAAAAGCCGTAATCATAACAAACTTAATGAAAGGATTAGTAGATGTAATCTGCTGAATGGCTTCAAGACCGTTCATTCCTGGCATCTGAATGTCCATCATTACTAAGTCAGGATTTAATTCAGCTGCTGCTTGCACAGCGATTTTTCCATTTTTCGCTTGATGAATCTCGATATCAGGAAACGCCTTTTGCAGAATGACCTGCAGCCCTTCTCGTTCAATCTGCTCGTCATCAACGATCAAGAGTTTGAGCATGCTGTTCAATCCCCCTCGTTTTTGGAATTCTTATTAACACATTCGTACCTGCACCCATCTCACTTTGAATATCCATCAGGTTTTCCATCCCATAAAAAAGTTGAAGCCTCTTTACAACATTGGTAAACCCTATTCCTGTTGAAGTACTATTCGTCTCGACAAGCTCACCCTTTAAAATCTGTATTCTTATATTCTCAGGAATGCCAGGTCCATCGTCCTCCACTTCAATGATCACCATGTCATCATCATCTTTGATTCGAAGCCAGACCTGCCCGCCATCTTCTCTTGGCTCAACCGCATAGATCACAGCGTTTTCAATAATAGGCTGCAGAGTCAGGCCTGGAATCTGAACGTCTAAACATGATTGATCAATATCGAGGTGCAATGTGAGCCGGTCAGTAAACCTTGCTTTTTGGATGTTCATGTATTGCTGAATCACCATGACTTCATCCTGAAGCGTAACGGATTTATCTAGCCATTTTAAGTTGTATCTTAAGAGACCGGCCACACTTACAAGCAAGTCACTTGTTTCTTCTGATCCTTCCAAATAAGCCTTCTTCGAGAGCGTATTTAGCGTGTTAAATAAAAAGTGAGGATTGATCTGACTTTGAAGATTCTTAAGCTGGCTCTCCTGCAACAGAAGCTTGCTTTGCTGCAGTTCATGCTCAAGCTGCGCCTTCTGCTGTATTTCCTGAAATAGGTTATTTATATTGATCCGCATTCGGTTAAAGGTTTGAGCAAGAAATGAGATTTCATCGTTTGACTCAACCTTGATCTCTTTGTCAAATCGTCCTGCAGACAGCTCATTCGCCGCAAGAGTCAGCTGCTGCACCGGTCTCGTGATACTTAAACTAAACCAATATGTAATCACCAGCAACAGAAGTGTTATGAGAAGCATAAGCCATATTCCCAGCTTCTTAAATTCAGCAGATTGATCAATAATTCCTCTGTAAAATCGCTCGTAAGTCTTCAGCTCTGTGTCAATCAACGTAAGCGTCATTTCTGATATGTACTTTGAGAGACGCGTTGCTTCTGTGAACTCTTTGTTTGAGGTCTCGGTGTCGGACTCAGCATAGAACATAAGCGAACGGTCTGTAGTTTCAATCAAACTGTCAACAAGGTTCATGTAGTTTATGAGAGCAAATTCGTTTTCTGAATTTCTTAGTTTCCCAATTTCCGTTTTTGCCTCGTTAAGTTTTTCTTTGCTGTGATTAAGGTTATCCAAATTATCTTCAGACGGTTCAAGCAAGTAGTTATTAAGATCGGTGACCATTTGTTGACTGCTGCTCGTCACTGAATTCATGCTCAAATATCGCTGTAAAATATCATTGTATTGATTTTGCGTTTTTTGATTATAGTAGGTAAGCGCTATCCAAATTACGGCCATGATGATCAGAACGACTGATGCGAGCATCCATATTTTCTTCTGAATTCTGTTCATTTCTCATCCATCGCCTTTATCATTCGAATTTCGCTTAAATACCCATCCGCATCAAGAGGAACCGTCTCATTCTCCAACCATTGCATTAAAACATCTACGCTTTTTTTCCCCATCATCTCTGGTGACTGCTCAATCACACCATCCAACTTTTTTTGGTTAAGCAGTGTGATCGATTCAGATCCATCATCAAAAGAATAAATAAAATAGGGCTCTACCTGTCCGCGTCTGCCGATCTCTTGAATCATAGCTCCAGCAATATTAGCGTTCACGGCAATAAAACTGTCCGCATCCGGGTACTGATTTAATAAATCTCTTGTTTTTGCGATGACCTGCTCTCTCGCCTCAGGTGTTTCTGCATATACCGTTTTTACATTAGGAAAGCTTTGAAGCACCTCTTTAATGCCCGTAAGCCTTTGCTCCTGATAATACTCTTGTTGGCTATCACTTAATAAGATGACATTTCCTTCCTGTCCCATGTCTGATAGCATGAGCTTCGCAATCATTCTTCCAGCCAAGTGCTGATCCGAGCCAACGTACGTTTTTCTAAGACTTTCTGCCTTTGGTACGTCATTCGCAACCGTAACGATAGGAATGCCATAAAACGCCGCTTTAACCTTGGTCAATTCTTTAAATCTATCGGTATCCAGACCTTGTACAATAATGCCGTCCACTTTCGACTGAATGGCAATCTCCAGCTTTTTCAGAAAATCATCCTGGTTCTTGCCGTAGCTTCCCCATACTTCAAGGCTAGCTCCGTCCTTTTCAGCTTGTTGTGCAGCACCTTTTCCAACCTTATCCCAAAACGGTGTTTCCAGTTCTTGAGTGATGAGTACAATACGAAAACTGTCCTCTTTCTGAAATGAGGCAGCAGGCAGTTTCCAATCAGACTGAAACGCTTTTTGTGCCGTTGTAAACGTTAAATAACTTAGGAAGATACATATAAGACTCAGAAAGATTAATCCAGCTTTGCGCAAGTGAAGTATCCCCTTTTTTTCCGATAATTTACTAATCTTATTTTATCATAATGAACTTGATGCGAATGCTCATTCATTTACCAATTATAGGTATATGATAGGTGTTTAAGCGTTAAAAAAGTGAAGACATCTTCTAGCATGATGTCTCCACTTTCTTCCCAAAATTTGTTGCGATTTTGGCTATCCTCTCTTTTTACGTGTCATCACATCAAAAAGTACGGCTGCGACCAACACGCCGCCTCTAATCATGTACTGCATAGAAACCCCAACTCCAAGAAGGTTCATACCGCTTGATAAAGAAGCCATAACAATGGCACCAATGATGGCACCTGTTACTTTCCCTACGCCACCTGCAGAAGATACACCACCAACATAAGCCGCTGCGATGGCATCAAGCTCAAAAAGAGTTCCTGCTGTTGTCGTAGCCGACTGAAGTCGTGATGTAAAGAGAATACCTGAGAGCGCAGCAAGCATACCCATAGAACCAAATACCATATAAGTGATTTTATTAACGTTAATTCCACTTAAGTGCGCAGCTTCCGGGTTGCTTCCGACCGCGTAAATGTGACGTCCCAACACCGTTTTCGTTGTTAAAAAATGATACACCACAACGACAAGCAGCATGATGACAACCGTCCAGGAGAACCCGTTATAACCCGCTAAAATCCAAGTAACATAAGCAATGATTGCTGAAACAAAGACTAGTTTGAAAGTGAAAATCCCTTTGGAAACAACATCAAATTGATATTTAATCTTGTTTCGGCGCGTAGAGATCTCGCTGTAAATATAGAATAAGATTGATAGTAAACCTAGAATAAGAGATAAGAGATGCAAGCCATTCACAATCATAAGAGAAGGAATAAATCCGTTTCCGATCGCGTTAAATGCATCGTCTTTAATAATAATCGTCCCCGTTTTCTCTGTTACTTGCAATAGCGCACCGCGGAAAATAAGCATACCCGCAAGTGTAGCTACGAACGAAGGAATGGCGTATTTTGCAATCAGCAAACCATTAAACAGACCGATAAAGATTCCAAGCACAAGGATTACTGGAATGGTTACATAAACAGGCAGCCCCATCTTTGTTAAAAGAATAGCGGCGATTGCACCTAGAAATCCAGCAGCAAACCCAACAGACAGGTCAATATGACGGATAACGATGACAAGCGTCATTCCCACTGCTAGTACAGCAATGTAACCCGTGGAATCTAATAGATTACTAATATTACGAGAAGACATAAACAGCCCATCCGTCATAATGGAGAAAGTAAGCATAATTACAAACAAGGCAATATACATCCCATAATCACGGATATTCTCTTTCACTAACGATCTTGCTTCATTGATAAATTCCATGTGATAACCCCCTATTGCGTAGCAAGCTGCATAATGTTTTCTTGATTGGCTTCTTCAATCGGCAGCTCACCTTTCATTCTTCCTTCCGCCATAACATAAACACGATCACTCATTCCCAGCACTTCACCCAGTTCAGAAGAAATCATGATAATACTCATGCCCTCGCTGATCAATTTATTCATTATGGTATAGATTTCAAATTTGGCTCCTACATCGATACCTCGTGTCGGCTCATCCAAGATCAGCAGCTTTGGCCCAACAAATAGCCACTTGCCAAGTGATACTTTCTGCTGATTTCCTCCACTCAAGTTACCGACCGTCTGCTCTAGAGAAGATGCTTTAATATACATCGATCGTTTGTATTCCGTTGCTCTTTTTACCTCTTCGTTCTCGTTTATGATCCCCTTATCAGCGACTTCGTTGAGGTTTGCAGCCGTAATGTTGTTCTTAATATCCTGAATGAGAAACAGCCCGTCACCTTTTCGATCCTCTGTAACATAAGCAATACCAGACTTAATCGCATCACTCGTATGTTTGAACGTTTTTTCCACACCTGATACTTTTAGCTGACCTTCTAGTTTATAGTTTTTCGGATTGCCAAACACACTCAGTGCAAGCTCTGTTCGTCCAGAGCCCATAAGCCCAGCGATACCGA
Organism: Fictibacillus sp. UD; assembly: GCF_043558025.1. Taxonomy (NCBI): domain Bacteria; kingdom Bacillati; phylum Bacillota; class Bacilli; order Caryophanales; family Fictibacillaceae; genus Fictibacillus; species Fictibacillus sp. UD. The sequence continues at coordinate 66,521 of NZ_JARUHH010000005.1, read as the reverse complement.
CAATTTCTCCCTTTTTTACATGAAAGTCGATATCCTTTAAGACATGCCTGCCAAGCTCGGTACTATAAGCGGACCAATTGTTCAGCTCGAGTATCGTTTCACCGATCTTCTTATCTGGTCTCTTCGGGTAAATGTCATCAATATCCCGCCCGACCATGTTTTTGATAATCATGTTCTCTGAAATTTCCCCATTAGAAGCATCCAGCGTACAGATTGTTTTCCCATCACGCAGGACCGTCGCTTGATCCGCGATAGATATAACTTCTTTCAGCTTGTGAGAAATCATAATGCTTGTAATCCCTTGTTTTTTCAGTTCACCTAGAAGTTTTAACAGATTCTCGCTATCATCCTCATTCAGCGCGGCAGTCGGCTCATCCAAAATAAGCAGCTTAACATCTTTACTTAATGCTTTAGCAATTTCAACCAACTGCTGCTTTCCCACACTCAGATCCTTTACGAGTGTTTCGGGATTCACGTCGAGCCCTACCCGTTTCAGCATTTTCTTTGCCTCTGCGATCGTCTGGTTCCAGTCGACTAGGTTTCCACGCTTAACCTCGTTGCCTACAAAAATATTTTCATAAACCGTGAGATCGGGAAATAAAGCAAGCTCTTGATAGATGATGACGATACCGGTCTGAACACTATCACTGATCTTATTGAACTGCTGAACACTTCCTTCAAACACGATGTCTCCTTCATACGTTCCATAAGGATATACGCCGCTAAGCACCTTCATCAGCGTTGATTTCCCTGCTCCATTTTCTCCGATCAAGCAGTGTATCTCGCCTTTTCTCACTTTAAAATTTACATTACTGAGCGCTTTCACTCCTGTAAACGATTTGGAGATCTCGTTCATCTCCAAAATATATCCGCTCATCATGATCCCTCCATTAGCCAAACAGCTTACTTAATTGTGAAAAATAGTGATAGACGCAGGATCTATCACTATTCTTCGTCCACCTATTTTCTTATTCAAGCCCTGTAAAATCGTCGGCTTTGTAGTAATCAGAATCGATAAGTTCCTTCTTCACGTTCTCTTTGTTAACAACGATAACGTTTGTTTGCTTTGCTTTAACTTCAACATTTCCATTGTCATAAGAACCAGTTGTTTCAGGCTTCTTATCATCAAGGATATCAACAGCCATTCCCATTGCATCCTTTACAAGTGTACGAACATCCTTGAACACAGTCATAGATTGCTTACCATCGATCACGTATTGAATAGAAGCTTTCTCTGCATCCTGTCCAGTTACAAGGTAGCTGGAAACCGCGCTGTCAGATCCAAATACGTCAGCGATTGAACGAGCTGTTCCATCGTTTGGAGCAAGGATGGCAACATCGCCCTTCATGTCTGCTTTAGCCGCAGTCAAGTGAGTTTGTGCTTTGTTTTTTGCTTCGTTTGCATCCCAGTTCGTTGTAACCTGACCGATGATCTTACTTAGCTCATCGCGAGAAAGTTCAGCTTTGTCTTTTAAAGCTTCAGCTTCACTAGAGTTAGCGATTTTGAATGTGCCATCAGCAATCTTAGGCTGAAGAACTTTCCATGCGCCTTCAAAGAATAAAAACGCGTTGTTATCAGAAGCCGCCCCAGCATAAAGGTAAAGCGGTGTGTTAGAACCTTTTGCATTATCAATCAAGTACTGTCCTTGCGCTGCACCTACTGCAAGGCTGTCGAATGTCACATAATAATCAACTGCATCTGTATTTGTAATAAGGCGGTCATAAGAGATAACCGTAATGTCATCTTTCTTCGCAGCTTCTACTGCAGCTGCTGCAGCATCGCCATCTTGAGGACAGATAATAAGTACATCGATGCCTTTGTTGATCAACGTCTCAACGTTTTCTTTTTCCTTTGCAGAAGACCCTTGGCTGAATAGAATTTCAGTCGTATATTCTGTACCTTTAAGAGCATCTTTAAAACGCTGTTCATCCTGAACCCATCTCGGCTCATCTTTAGTCGGCAATACGATACCAACGCTTACTTTGCTATTGCTGTCACTGCAGCCAGCTGCAACAAGCATAAGCATGATTACCGCTAGCATTAGAGATACTAATTTACTTTTCTTCATGTTTCGTTCCCCCTCTTTTAAATACTTACAAGTTAATTATAGCTACGGAAAAAGAGGGTTTGAAAGCGCTATCATTAGCACTCTTTTAACATTATCTGTACTTTTTTAATCTAGGGGAGGTAGTTTGGGTACGTTTATTAAAATTAAGAAGCTTTTTTAGCAAAGGGGATGTAGAGAAGGCGGTAGGAGTTCTCCTGAGAAAGACATTTCCAGGAGTATGTGTGTTGGAGTGAAACACATAAAAATATATCCACAATAAATCATTTTTATCCACGTTAATTCCAATAATTCCACATTAATCTCAATAATTCCACGTTAGCCGTTTTTAAGTATCTGACAGCGATAATTCAACTAATTTCTTGATGAACATGAAAAGACAGCACCCGTATTTAAAGGTGCTGTCTTTATTGTTCTTCCATTATTTCGCATTCTCATCAGGTTGATGAATGCCGAAAATGTTGCCTTCTGTATCTATGTAGTATCCTTGCCACGCCATTCCTGGGAGCGCGTACTTCGGCATCGCTACCTTTCCGCCTTGCTCCAAAATCTTTGCTTCTGTTTCATCATAGCTTTCAATACCCATCGTACAAGAAAATCCGTTTAAAGCTTGATTCGGTTCAGGTGGCGGGCCCTGCCTTTTCATCAAAGCTCCGTTAATTCCCATTTCTTTATCATCACCTGTCACTGCACCGTAGTATGGCATTCCGGCATATTCACTCCAATCTTGAAACGACCAGCCGAACACCTCACCGTAAAACTTCATTGCCCGCTCCATGTCATCCACATGAATTTCAAAATGCACTAATCTGCCCATGAGTAACCTCCTGATTTTTATAATAAAACCACTTATGTCATTCCATACACTTCGTCATAATACCTTTAAACCAAGAAAATTACGCCAACAAAAAAGGCACCATCAACGCTTAAAAAACGTTTCAGGTGCCATCTATCTATTATGCTGCTTTTTGAATGTTAATTTCTTTTCCTTCTTTACGCCATTCTTTGTACTCAGCTGCTGCTGTAAACAGTACGTCTGTTGATGAATTTAGTGCTGTTTCAAAAGAATCTTGTAAAACACCAATGATAAAACCAACACCAACTACTTGCATCGCCACATCACCCGGGATACCGAACAAACTACACGCAAGAGGAATCAATAACAGCGATCCGCCAGCAACTCCAGAAGCGCCACAAGCACATACAGCGGATAAGACACTTAGAAGAACAGCAGTTCCAAGATCAACCTGAATGTTTAGGGTATGAACCGCTGCCAGGGTTAAAACAGAAATCGTAACCGCAGCACCTGCCATGTTAATCGTCGCTCCTAATGGAATCGATACTGAGTAATTATCTTTGTCCAAACCAAGCTTCTCGCATAACTTCATGTTTACAGGAATATTAGAAGCTGAGCTGCGTGTGAAGAATGCTGTTATTCCGCTTTCTTTCAAACATTTGAAAACAAGAGGATAAGGATTTTTTCTTATTGCTGCGAAAACAATAAGTGGGTTCACAACCAACGCAACAAATACCATACAACCAATTAAAAGTCCTAGTAATTTACCATAACTCAATAAAGAATCTATTCCGTTTGCAGTAATGGATTCAAACACCAATCCTAAGATACCTAGTGGTGCAAACTTAATGACCCAAGTAACAATTTTAGAGATAGCATCAGAAACATTAGCGATCATTGTCTTTGTCGTTTCCTGAGCACTTCTTAAGGCAAGTCCTAATAGTACTGCCCATGCTAATATGCCAACATAATTTGCGTTAACTAAAGCGTTGAATGGATTATCAACAACGTTCAACAACAACGTTTTGAGTACTTCGACAACACCACCTGGAGGGGTTACACCTTCTGCGCCCTTACCAAGTGTCAGACCTACAGGGAAAACAAAACTTGCAACAACAGCTGTTAATCCAGCTAGAAATGTTCCTAAAAGATAAAATAATATAATTGCTTTCATGTTCGTCTGATGGCCCGCCTTATGCTGAGCGATAGCTGACATAACCAAGAATAATACCAAAACAGGCGCTATTGCTTTTAAAGCACCTACAAATAATGAGCCAAAAATAACAACAGGTTTTGCTGCTTGCGGAATCGTTACAGCTAGGATAATACCAACAATCAATCCTATAATGATCTGTTTAACAAGACTTATCTGATTCCACTTTTTCAGTATACGTTTCATAGATGTCATCACCAATCCAGTTAGAATTGTAAAGCTGTTTATCTGAATAAACCTGTAGCACAGTATGTCACCACCAAGTAGGATAATTGATACACAAAGAACGCAATCCACCTGGTAAAGACAATTGTCTTTCTAATAAATAGTATTATAGTGAGTATTTCGACGGATTACAATCGATTTTAAAAAGTTGTAATTATTTGAATATTTAATAATAATTAGTTTGTTTAAAAAAATTGAATAACAGAAACACCTCAGGAATTATCTTGAGGTGTTACTATAGTTATTAATTCTCTAACGAGCTGTAAATTACGAACTAGACGTACTTTTAATATATTCCAACAGCATCAAAGCCTGCGTTAACTGCAGTTACTTCTGCACTGTCTGTTCCATAAAGATCAGTTGCAGATTGTACGACCGCTTGTCTCGCCTCACTAAAGTTGGAATTAGAAGTTAAATAAACAGATAAAGCACGGTAATAAATCTTCCCTAGTTTTTCCCTTCCAATTTCTTGACCAATCAAGTATGCAGCATGGTTAGTAATAGAGGAGTTCACATGAACACCGCCATTATCAACAGAAAGCGGCATGTTATAGTACTCATCCATATGAGCTGGATAGACTCCGCTGCCATACGCAGCTCTTTGCTTATTGCTGACAACCACACTGTTCGGATTACTTAAGCTGCGCAACCTTGTTACACCATCCGCTTTTGCAGCCGGAGCCATGATGTCTTCACCCATTTCCCAATCACTATCATCAACAAGCGCACCAAAAATGTCAGCGAATGACTCGTTCAATGCTCCAGATTGATTGCGATAGGCTAAATTCGCAGTGTGAGAGATGACACCATGAGTCATTTCATGAGCTGCAACGTCTAGGCCTGCTGATAACGGAATGAAAAATTCACCGTCACCATCTCCATAAGCCATATAACGTCCATTCCAGAATGCATTATTATAATCGACTCCCATGTGTACATAAGAATTAATAGCCATTCCTTCCCCATCCAAAGAATTACGGCCATGCTTATTTAGAAAGTAATCATAAACTTTTTCAGAATTATAATGGGCATCAACAGCCGCTCGATCATAGTCACTCGTAAAGGATGCAGAATTACCCGTATAAATTTTGTCATTATTCGAGTCCCAGTCGCTGGTTGCATCATAAGTAAATATTCCTTCTAGGTTTTCATGAGAGTAATCCGCTAATGCAAACCTCGTCCCAGCATTCGGCTCCTTCACTCGGGTAATATGTAGTTTTCTATGTTCACCATGAACTCCAAGCCCAGATCCTGTTTGTGTCTTGTGTTCCTCAGCATGCATGAGACCATTATATTGATCAATCACTTGTCCTGTTTTTGCATCTACAAATACAAACCAGTTTCCAGGCTCTTCGCCCATAAAGTTAACATTTACTTTAAAAGCGGTATGATTTTTCTCTTCAAAAGGATAGATAACAAGCTCTGCGGTTGGCTCATACGTTAGTTCTTTTGGAGCGTTAACCGATGATAATGCAGCTTGAAGCGCATCATCTTGGCTAATAGATGGTATGGTATCTACATGTTTATCGATAAGAGTCTGATTGGTTCTTCCATTTACGGATACGATTTCATGATTTTTATTAAAATGTACAATTACTTCAGAACCTTCTACAGGAACTCCGTTGATTGCCTGTGTAAACCGTACGTGAGTCATCCCAATTTCATCTTTTTGTACATTCTTCACTTTTAGATGTTTATCTGTATTTTGAATACCGATTTTCTCTTGGTTTTTTTTCAAATAAATTAGGGCATTTGCTGAACTGCTCGAAGAGAACTTTTCTGCAGATCTTTCCTTCACAAAAAAAGGCACACTGGCTTTTTCGTTCCATGCTTTAGCAGCTTGTACACGACTAATCTCACTTGAATCGAAAGGTTGCGCTAATACATTCACCGGAATAGAACTTAACAGCAGAGCTGACGACAGAATCACAGGTCCTATAAGCTTTTTCTTCACTACAAAACCCCTCCTATTAATTGGTTAACCTTCATTATAAAGGAGAAGAAAATGTTTCGAATGAACAATAAGAATTATCTTAATTTTACAAAAATAGATATAATACCTAATTAAATCAAAATTGTATAGGTGAAATCTACCAAATTGAAAATATGTGATTCGTAATTTCGCAGGAATTTCCCCACTTCCCTTTAGCCATAAAAAGAAGAAAGCAGGGTTTTAATCCGCTTTCCTCTTTTTAAGATTCCTAATCTTAAATCTGACTACAGTTCTTGAATTTTATATGTTGAGCTATTACTTAAGAACTACATTTAAACTTCTTCTATCATATAGTAAGATCAAGGCGAAAACAGTTTCCAATGTCCCTCTGAGATAACTTCCACCTCTCCATCCATCACTTTGATGGCGGTATCATCGTTAATGGCATACGCTGGCCCTTTTATCTCGGCGGCCCATTGTTCTGCGGCTGCCATGGTGTTTCCCGGCAGCATTTCGTGATCGAGGTGTGGAAACATGGCAAAATCGACAAAGCCAAGTGTTTTATCCTCACCGCTTGGTGGAGTCCAGCCAACGAAGAATTCTCCAATGTTAGGTGCCATCACCATGCTCCCAGCGCTCATTCCCACATATACTGCACGAAGCGAAGGTAAGAGCTCTGCCAGACCGGACTGTTGCATCCAGTGGTACAGATAGAGAGCGTCGCCCCCCGACACCAATAAAACGTCCGTCTCCTGTACAAGCGGCACCCACCGATTTTCGTCTATGCTTGGCAGCGCAGTGAGCTCCAGCACGCCGACTGATTTCCAGCCGAGATTAACCATTGGATTCTCGGAATTCCCGCTGATGAACTCCCAGGTTTTGACGCCAGGACCGACCCAGGGGTGTCCGTACATCGCGGTGGGTATGCACAGGGCGTTGGAGTCGGCAATCGGCTTGTCCAGCATACCAACTAAAGCGTCATGTATGCTTTTGTTATTAACGCCTGCAGATGTGAGCAGTAATTTCATAACGTAACTCCTCCTTGCTTTTACAATATTGCATATTCTATTCTGCAGGGACTGTCGTCTTCCTCTTTCCCTATACTTTTTAGTCATTTTCCATCGACTCTAACTCTAGATTTGAAGTTAAAAATGAATAAACAAAAACAGTATGCAACTCGTGAGGTTACATACTGTTTTACACTGTATACTCTATATTCTTTTAAAAGTTATCAATGATCTAAGTTATCCAGCAACGCTCTCACTTCATCTGTTGATTTTGTGTTCATCAACTGATTTCGTAATTCAGCAGCTCCAGGGAATCCTTTTACATAGATCTTAAAAAAGCGATGAAGCCCTGTGATGGAACGCGGGACTTCTTCCGCATATTGATCTTGAAGATCGAGCTGAAGTCTTAAAAGATCCAGGTATTCTTCACTGCTGTGCACTCTTGGTTCTTTTTCAAAAGCAAAAGGATTTTTAAAGATTCCACGCCCGATCATTACACCATCAATGCCGTATTTTTCAGCAAGCTCCAGCCCGACTTGCCGATCTGGAATGTCTCCATTAATGGTTAACAGCGTATCCGGTGCAATTCGGTCACGTAACTTTTTGATTTCTGGAATAAGCTCCCAATGAGCATCTACAAGACTCATTTCCTCTCTTGTACGTAAATGGATAGAAAGGTTAGCAATATCCTGCTTTAAAATATGTGTAAGCCACGCTTCCCACTCATTGATCTCTTTAAAACCAAGTCGTGTTTTCACGCTAACGGGCAGTCCGCCCGCTTTTGCCGCCTGAATCAGATCTGTCGCTACGTCTGGCCGCAGAATAAGGCCACTTCCTTTTCCTCTTTGTGCAACATTAGGTACAGGGCAGCCCATATTAATATCGATTCCTTTAAAGCCCATCTCTTTCATGCCAATGCTCATTTGGAGGAAGTATTCTGGGTTATCTCCCCAAATATGTGCTACCATCGGCTGTTCGTCTTCTGTAAACTTCAAACGGCCGCGAACACTTTTTAAACCTTCTGGATGACAATAGCTATCTGAGTTTGTAAACTCTGTGAAAAACACATCTGGCCGGCCAGCTTTACTTACGACATGACGAAAAACAACATCTGTCACATCTTCCATTGGTGCAAGTACAAAGAATGGACGCGGTAAATCCCGCCAAAAATTATCTATCATTTTAAACTCAATTCCTCTCACTATGGGTACAACTTCAAAATTCCGTTAAAAAATATTCTTTTACACTTATATCATGTTTGCTAACTGAATATCAATCACTGTACATTTATAAATTATGGAAAATGATCAGTAAACAAAAGAGCCTCATCCCTAAGGAATAAGGCTCTTAGAGTTATGAGGGGTACAAGTTTCACATAAATAAATCATTGTTGACGCGAACCCACGACGAGTTAATGGATTCTAGGAATAGTGTCCAATGGAAAAGATAAAACGACATGACCTCCATTCGGCCCTGCACTAAATGCTTTCATGTATGATTTAACTCTAATTAGTTCGGTAATTTAAACCTTTCATAAATAGCCCAATCTCTTCAGTTCCTCGTATACGATCCAAGAGAACTTTTTTCTTCCCTCACTGTTTAAATGGTCGGGATCGATAAAATATTCTTTATTGTTTACGATTCTTTGATCACTCATATAATTTAAAAATGGAACATCTAAATTTAGAGCTTCTAAATGCTGAAAAACAAGTCTATTCATTACTTCTTCATTGAAATGTTCTTGATAAGACTGATGAACGGGCTCCATGGTCAACACGACTTGGTAGCCTTTATCGCTGCAATAATCTACAATTTCTTCTAACTGCTTTACATTTGGTTCGATGTTATTGTTTTCTACTGCTTCCCGGTACTGTTCTTCTATTTTTTCATACTTTCTTTCCGAATAATCTTTACCATTATTTGACCAAGGTTGATGAGAATTCCATCTTAAGTCTTTTAGTTTACCCGTGATTGCCGAGCTAAGACTGGCAGTATTTGTCCCAGGTAAGTTCAAGTAAGTGTAATAATCAACCATATTATACGGTTCAATATCACTTCGATCCAAAACTCTATAATAGTTCCCAATGTTCTTAGCCTCAGTATTGGCGAAAGTCATTTGAGAGATTGAAACGAGAACTACACCACCAGGTTTAAGATGCTCACCATACTCTTTCAACAAATTAGAGTCGTATTGAATGGTCTGAGAAGGAAGCGCTAAGTCCAGATGGGACAGACCAGTGGGCTTAAAATAATAACCATACATTGAATGAGATGCACCTAGATTGATGATATCAACAGGATGTGGTTCTTTCTTAAATGCCAGTATGTCATGGTCAATATTGTAATCATATGAATCCTTAACAAATTGATTGATAGGCATAAAAAGCAGAATCACAACACCGATGATAATTGTTAACTTGATGAATAAACGTACCATAGCAAATCCTTTCAACACCGTGTTTCTTTTATCAAATCTTCACCTAAACTACACATGGAAGTTGTATTTGTATCAAAATCCACCATAAACAAATCCATCACCTGTAACACCTAATACAAGAACTGAAAAAATAAGAAAAATATAAAATGCCAACCTAGTAAATGTGGAGCGCTTTGATAGAAATTCCCATGTAGAACCATTGTTTCTTTCTATATATTGAAACAGTTGTAGAATAATAAAGAAAAAAATGAAAAGTAGCAGATCAAATAACGGAAAAATCTCAAAAGCTTTAATCATACCCACCGGGCTCCAAGAGCTGATGCTTAAGAAAAGTTTTGCATGATCAAATGCTTGTGCGACGGTATCCGATCGAAAAAAAACTCTGGAAAAGCAAACGAGCAGGAAGGTTATTGCAATTTTTAACCACCTATGGAGCGCTGGTATTCTATCCAATCTAATAAACGAAGCCATACTTTCACGATAAGATTTTGTTGCATCTCCAAACACGCGATAAAACCCATGAATGAGACCCCATAATACAAAAGTCCAAGCTGCTCCGTGCCAAATGCCGCTTACTAAAAAAGTAATCACAATGGCAAAATAAATTTCACTTCTCTTCTTTTTCCTCTTACATAACGGGAAAAAAATATAGTCCCTAAGCCATGTGGAGAGCGTTATATGCCATCTGCTCCAAAAATCTGAAATTGAAACGGCAAAGTGCGGCTGTTTAAAGTTTTCTGTTAAATTTATCCCCAGCATTCTTGCGCTACCGATGGCAATGTCACTGCATGCTGAAAAATCAGCGTATAACTGTATCGAGAATAATATAGTAGCTAGTACGATTTCAGAACCAGACGGGTTAGGACTATCGTAAACACTAGCAACGATTGGAGCTAGTCGATCTGCAATCAATGTCTTTTTAAAGAAACCCCATGCAATTCTCTTCATTCCATATACTAAATCTTCATAGCTTAAACGCTGTTCGACTTTCAATTGTGGAATTAATTTTTTGGCACGTTCAATCGGCCCTGCAACCAGTTGTGGAAAAAATGCAAAATAGACCGAAAAATACCCGTAATGTCTTTCAGCTTTTTGCTTTCCATAGAAAATATCCACAAGATAACTTACAGCCTGAAATGTATAAAATGAAATGGCTAATGGCAGAACAATCTCTTGGTAGGGTATCGAATAATTCCAACCCATGAAAGTTGCCATCGACCGAAGCGATTCATTCACAAAATTTAAATATTTAAACCAACCAAGAAAAAACAACAATACAGAAATACCAAAGACCATGGCTTTTTTCTTCTGTTTTTTTGTCTCCTGTTTTTCAATGAAGATTCCAGTAAAATAAGTAAAAGCTGTGCTAATTAAGAGTAAAAGTATAAATTGAATACTTAAACTAGCGTAAAAAACATAACTTGCAACCAATAAAAGAACCCATCTCAATCGATGGGGGAGTAAATAATTCAAAAAAACGGTTATTACGAGAAATAGAAGAAACTCAATTGATATAAAAGTCATCCAATCACCTGATAATAAATCAACTTATAATTTTTCTGATAAATAAACTGCACAAATGGCATTGCAACACGTTGAAAAGATGGTGGTCGGCCATAGAGATCACCGACTATAAATTAGCCAAGTTTAGGAAGGTTTGAATAGAGGATTTTCCCAAAATGATTACGTGGAATTTCCTCAATTCTCATAATTTTAAAGCCCTTTAAGTTTAATTTTTCCTTTACTATTTTTTTTATCTGAACATAATCATCTCTTAATGTGTAGATATACATTTGGTCATCCGTTCCAGCACAGATACAATTGTGGCCATGCTCATGTAAAAATGCTTCTACATCATCAAGGCTGATGCGGTTTCCATACACTTTAATCATTCTTTTGATGCGTCCCGATATAAAGAAATACCCATCCTCATCAAAGTAAGCCATATCTCCCGTACGCAAAACACCATGATTCTCGTCTTTTTTCGAAAGATCGAATAACGACTCAGCATACCCTAAGGAAACATTCGGCCCTTTGTATATCAATTCGCCTATCAAATGAGGTGCTGTAATATTGTTTCCCTTGTCATCTTGAAGGATCAGCTCTCCACCTGGAATAGCGATACCAATACTTCCCGCTTTTTCATAGTTTTTTTCATATGGTAAATAGGTCATCCGCGCTGTCGCCTCAGTTTGACCGTACATTGTAAAAAACTGAATCCCTTTCTGATTACACACATCAGCAAATTTGCGGGATAGAGTTTCGCTCAATTTCCCACCTGCTTGAGTTAGTTTTTTTAAACTTGGAAGACTAAGCTCTTCAAACTTCAGCCTGTCAAGCATCTCATACACAAAAGGAACTCCACCAAAAGTTGTGACTTGCTGTTCCTTACATAAATTCCAAAACTCCTTACTCATGATAGATTCCCCCGTTACAACGACGGTGGCTCCACATATGAAATGGCTGTTAATAATAGAAAGCCCGTAAGAGTAATTCATTGGTAGTGTGGTGATCGGTTTTTCGTTTTCATTGATATCAAGGTACTTTGCTATTGATTTAGCGTTTTCATAAATATTTTCATAGCTTAAACGAACAAATTTGGGGCTCCCCGTACTTCCAGAGGTTGTTAAGAGGAGGGCAAGATGTTCATGAAGATTATGTTGAAAATTGGTCGGACATTTATATAATGTGTAATCTCCATATACAAATGAACGATCCATTGTTTTTAATAGATCTTGATTCTCACTACTCGCCCAGATGTATGCTGGCTTATAAAGGTGAATCAGTCTGCGTAACCGATCCATATGAATGGATGCATCCAAAAGCACGGGCACAACGCCACCTCTAATAAAGCCCACGTAGCCAAATAAAGACTCTTTATTATTTGAACACAAACAAAAAACGAGCGTTCTTTCACCCACATCACCGCAGATTGCATCAGATATTTCTACCATTTCAGAGTAAGAATATTCTCGGTCAGCATATACAGCGATGCGGTTTCCAAACTGCTCCATTTTTTTAAAGCTATTCATTAATAAAGTCCACTCCCAAACGTTCCAATAGCTCAATTCCCGACTGGTAAGAATTGAACTCAGTCATCCATTCTGAGTCTAATGAGACATCAAATACATCCTCAATCTCACAAATTAGCCCCATATGGGCAATTGAATCCCATTCTGCTGATTCTGCTAATACTAAATTCTCAACTACTTCATCTTCCTCTAGTTCCAACACATTAATAAAAGCATTTCTATATTTTTCGAGGTTTCTCATCATTTACACCCTTTCCATAATGACTGACTCTGCATTTTGGGAAAAAACAATTTCTATATATCTAACAATCTTCCAGTCTCTTCGGAGATTATGGTTTTTCTGTCAAAAATACTAACTTTAGCTTGTCTTCTTAAGTAGTCATAGAGTCTGGCTTGCAGAAGTTATAATGGGCAACTTTACAACCAGTACATCAAATTTAAATCGAGACACGATTATTATTACATTTTAAAACTCTTATTGATAATAATTATCATTCCCAAGCATGATTCTAGCATATCGCCTTTTGAAAAACAATAACTGGCCAACTGTTAAAATTCGGTATCCTCCCTTCTAAGTTACTTTTCTCGTCACACCAATTAAATCCTCAGTGAATTGAACAAACTTTCAGCAATAACTCTTCACATCCACAGGCTGCCAACAAGGATACATAAAAACAAAAAATAAAGTGAGCCCTCATGAAGGCTCACTCACTGTTATTATCACTACTCATTTTCAATTAATCTTGCCACTTCTTGTCCGCACTGCTGACACTTTCCCTTAAGTACAATGCCAAAATCATCGTCCTCTACCGTAAAATTTTTAATCTCTACGGCATCCTTACAATTCGAACAGTAAACATTATTTTTAAGGCGGCTTCTTATTTCTTTAGGAATAGAAAGCCATTTTTTATTTGCATCCATATAACAAACCGCCGCATTCGGATTTTCAATATGAAAAAGCGGGTTATTCTAACTCGAGCAGCGCAACTGCTTCCACATGTGTCGTCTGCGGAAACATATCAACCGGCTGAACTTTCTGCGTTTTGAATCCGCCATCTTCTAAAATGCGCAGATCACGTGCCAGTGTTGACGGATTGCAGCTCACATACACAACACGCTTTGGCTTCATTTCGATGATGGTTTTTAAAAGCTCCTCATCACAGCCTTTTCGCGGTGGATCGACGACGATTACATCTGGCGTGATACCTTGTTTCTTCCACTCAGGAATTACGTCTTCTGATTTTCCAACGGCAAACTCAGCGTTTGTAATGTTGTTCAGCTCGGCATTGCGTCGCGCATCTTCTATCGCTTCCGGAACGATTTCAACACCATACACTTTCTTTGCTTGCTGAGCGAGGAAAAGTGATATCGTTCCAATTCCACAATACGCATCAATGACTGTTTCGTCTCCATTCAGCTCAGCGTACTGTAACGCTTTGTCATAAAGCACCTTTGTTTGGTCAGGGTTAATCTGATAAAACGAGCGAGCTGAAATGGCAAACTTGATGTCACCGATAAAGTCATAGATGTACTCCGCTCCCCAGAGTACTCTTGTTTCTTCACCAAAAATCACGTTCGTGCGTTTTGAGTTGACGTTCTGCACGATTGATTTTATCTCTGGCAGTGCTTCACGAATATCTTCAATAATCTTTTTACGCTGTGGCAAATCTTTTCCGTTTGTTACAAGTACAATCATCAAATCGCCTGTCGTTTTACCGTATCGAGCGATAATATGACGCAAGATACCTTTATGTTTTTCTTCGTTATACGCAGTTATACTGTACTTGTTTACGATTTCTTTTACCGCTTGAACGGCATCATCGTTCGTATCACCTGTAATGATGCAGCTATCCATCTCTACGATCTCATGGCTTCGCTTTTGGTAAAACCCTGTGATGATTCGTCCGTTACGTTCACCAACAGGTACTTGCGCTTTGTTGCGATAGCGCCAAGGTTCGTCACCCATGCCAAGTGTTGGCAGCACGTGTACTCCCTCCAGTTTTCCGATTCGTGTGAGCACATCTTCTACTTGCTTGCGTTTGTACTCTAACTGGCCTTCATATGATAAGTGCTGCAGCTGACAGCCTCCACACCATTTATAGATCGGGCAAGGCGGTTCAACACGTTCGGTGCTTTCTTCAATCAATTCTTCTAAACGTCCAAAACCAAATCCTTTTTTCACCCCAACAACCTTAATCTTCGCACGCTCTCCAGGTAGTGTATTTGGCACAAACAAAGTAAACCCATTTACACGAGCTACTCCCGCTCCCTCATGGGTTAAATCTACAATATCTACTTCATAACTCTCATTTTTATGAACAGGCAAATCAGCCTTTGTCATTGTCATCGTCCCTTTTTGTCACTTATGCTTTACTGATTGTAGCATAACTGTTAGTGGACACCAAATGGCAATATGTAAAAAGAACAGACCTAGGTAGTAGGCCTGTTCTTGTTCTTAGTATCTATTTAGTTACCTGCTGCCTTTACCGCTTCATACGCATTCACGTATCCTGCTCCAACTTCATGAAGCTTGTATCCTGCCATTGGATCAGCTGTTGATTCTAATATTTGTAGAACTTGATCCGGTGTTAAGTTCGAGTTCGCTTCAAGCATTAGTGCTGCAACACCCGAAATGTGAGGGGTAGCCATGCTTGTACCGCTTGCGGTTGTGTAATTTGCAAGGTGTTCCGGCGCAATATATTCTGCATCTGTTACTGAACCAAGTGCGTTCATAACCACGCCAGTTTTTGATTTTGTTGAAACGATGTCCACTCCTGGTGCTGTAATATCCGGGTGAAGCAAATTATCACCTTCTACCCCGCGGGATGAAAAGTCTGCTAGCTGCTTATCTTTCGTACCTGCAGCAACTGATATAACCCAAGGTGCTGCTGAGTATGGATTTAATGTGTTATCGTCCGGTCCTTCATTACCTGCCGCAAACGTTACGACCATTCCAGCGTCATGCGCCGCTTTACTTGCAACGTTAATCGGATCGTTCTCTGAGTAATCACCTGTTGTTCCCCAGCTGTTTGAGATAACATTAATTCCGTATTTCTCATGATTTTCTAGCACATAGTTGAATGCTTCAAGTGCCCAGAAGATATTGATTCCTTCTCCTGTACTAAGGCCAACGAGCTTTGCATCTGGTGCAATACCTTTGTATAAACCTTCACTCGCTGTTCCGAGTCCTGCAATGGTACCAGCAACATGTGTACCATGGCCCGACGAAGTATCTGTATTTTGAACATTCTCAAGATACAATGGCTCATTTGAGAACAAATCTCCTGCTAGAAACTTTACATTTTGAATGACTTTTTCTTCACCAAAAGGGAGATCAGCATGTGTTGCATCAATACCGCTGTCAATGACAGCAACTGTTGTGCCTTTACCTGTGTATCCTAACTCTTCCCATACACGTTCTGCCCCAATTAACTTTCTGCTGTCTTTCATTAAGAAGTTTAAATCTTTGTTGTAGTAGACCGATTTCGCATTTAAGCTGCTTGATAAAAGAGAAGTTAACTCCAGCTTCGTCCCTTTAACAGCAACCATAGGCAGTTTGCTGAACGTTTTTGTTTCAAGCCCCAGATTTTTTAACGCTAATACATCACCTGAGCTTGGGAGCGTATCGTACGTAACCACCGCTTCGACGAGCGCGTTAGATGTAAGATCGCCAAGTACCTTAGTAAGCTCTTGATCTACCTCTAACCCAGCAGCGGCTTTAGCATTTTGCTGCGGTAAAAAAAATGCAGCGGCAAGCATCACCGTTAAACACATTGATAGAAATTTTTTCATGATTCAAACCCCTCCGCTTCCTAAATTATGAATTGTTTTAATTTTCTAACATAATAAAGGATAAGACAATCCTGCAAAGGGATAAATCCAGGTACTGTTAATGGACTATTCTGGTATATCGTTAGTTGTATACTTTTCACGAGCCACTATGATTGTATACAACCCATATACCGTATGATACTGTTTATGTATTTCAATAGGCAGATCATTTTTTATTGCATTAAAATCGCGATTTATGTCAGTGCCGACCACTGACGTAACTATGTTTAATCCCCTTCTTAGCAAGTTTGGCTTTTTATTGGATTCTACGAATTTATCAAATATTAAAAGTGTTCCTCCGTACTCTAAATACTTCAAGCTTTTCTCTAGTACTTTTTCAGGATGCTCAACGACACTTAAGATTAAGTTTAAGACGATAACATTAAACTTTTGGTTAAAAACCATCGTTTCTGCATTCATTTGCAGAAGATTTATGTCCCGATGCCCCTTTTTCGTTTCGGCAATTTTTAACATATCATGAGAAAGATCGATGCCGGTTATTGAAGCATGGTGTGGAAGGAAAGCAAAATCCTCTCCTGTACCAACCCCTACTAAAAGAAGCGAGTCTCCTCTATTTATACGAATTTCTGAAAAAGCTTGCTGACGTGCTTTTCGAAATAAGCGGTTACCCATGAACATATCATAAAGTGGTGCAAGCACCTTATATTTCGTAACGTTTGTACTGTTCTTCACCTGTATTCCCCCCCATAAAAAAAGAACACCTTCAGCTTTTCATTGCCTTAGGTGTTCGATCTCGTTTGCATTTATTCTGGTTTGATTCGATCTTTAGGAACTAATAATTCAAAGTGATGGTGCAAGTTTTCAAACTCACCAGGCAAGATGCCGCCTAATTCTCCATCTAAGTTGATCTGCATCTTTTCGCGAGGCGTTACTTTAACACGCTTCGCTTTTTTATAAATCACGTGATCATCGTGAATGTGCTCGCCTCGTATCGCAAGAGAAGCAATACGGACAAACTCGGCCAAGTTTGTTTTCTTTAAAATGATAACATCAAAAAGACCGTCATGGAATTCAGATGATGGTGCAAGCTTTTCAAAGCCCCCAACAGAATTTGTGTTTGCTACTAAGAAAAGCATGATCTCGCCTTCATATTTCTCTTTATCATCAAACTCAATCTCTACATATGTAGGACGAATTGATGGAAGCATCTCAATCCCTTTTAAGAAATAAGCCAGTTGACCAATCATCGTTTTGAGCTTACTAGGAACTTCATAGGTAAGCTCTGTAATACGTCCGCCACCGGCGATGTTAATGAAGAACTTTTCATTTACTTTACCGATATCTACCGGCATATGAACTCCCCCGCAAAGAACGTCACATGCGCCTTCAATGGTACGCGGAACGCCTACTGCACGCGCGAAGTCATTTGTTGTACCTGCTGGAATAATTCCAAGCATCGGACGTTGTTCAAGACCTGCAAGTCCGTTTACCACTTCATAGATTGTGCCGTCTCCACCAGCTGCAATAACTAGGTCAAAACCTCTTTCTCCTGCTGAGCGCGCCGCACGTGTAGCGCATCCATCTTCTGGTGTTGTTGCATGACAAGATGTTTCATAGCCTGCATTCTCTAGTCTGTCGAGTATATATGGAAGCTGTTTCTTAACTGTTTCTCTTCCGGAACTTGGATTATATATCAGTCTTGCTCGTTTCATATCTTTCACCTTCATTATGTGACTTCTCTATAACGTTTTAACCTAAATCTATTTCCTGTATAACCACAAAAAACAGCCCGTACTTGGACTGCTTCTGCCGATTCCTCTTATATTATAGTAATACGTGTCTGAAATTGCAAAGAAGGAATATGCCAGTATGTGTTAAAATTGTGTCTAAATTGTAGGGGGTCTGTCCCGGGACAGACCCCTTAAAGGAATTTCTCCTCTCAATAGGGAACTTTCTATTTAGAGGAGAGTGTACGATGGAAAAACTCACGTTAGAAATTTCACTATCAACCCCAGATGATTACGCAGGTTTGGTTGAAATAGATCATCTTGTTTGGAATGAACAGACCACACCTGCTCCTAATATCCGATGGGATTCTCCACAGGATTACGGACGGCAGTTTCCTGCAGGCAGTCAAATTGTTGCACGCTGCAGCGGAAGAGTGTGCGGCTATATCTTTTACAAAGATGTATTCCCCATCCCGTCCAATCTGCATGTTGCAGACGTCGCACTTGCTGTTCATCCCGATTTTCATGGGCAGAACATCGGAACAGAGCTTATGCTGGCTGTTGAAAAATCAGCAAAAGATAATGGCAAAACAAAGCTGTCACTGCGGGTTTTATCAACGAATGAAAAGGCAATACACTTTTACAAAAAATGCGGCTATTTAGAGCAAGGACGACTTGTTGGAGAATTTCATTTAAATGGTCAGTTTATAGACGATTTACTGCTTTATAAGCATATCTAATGACTACATCCATAGATTAACCAGTGCACGACTATAAATAGAGGGTGTTTTTAAATGTTTTGGGTATTTATTTTGTCAGCACTCGCTACGGTCCGTTTGCTTTTTGGAGTTGTACATTGGCGTACGAAACAAAGGTATAAGAGATACAATGCTGTTGCCTGGAACTTTTTACAGCTAAATCACCATTCTGGCGGTGGCGGAGCAGGATTTTAAAGACAGGATGCCGATCCTGTCTTTTTTCACGCTGAAAAACTGAAGAGAGTATGGATTATAATACTTACAACACACTCCAATCCTTCGAAAGAATTTCTTATAGAAGGCATACATTGGTTATAGAAAGATATTTAAAAATTGAATAGATACATGGGGGTTATTAGATGAAACATTTAAATATCGCATTATTTCTTGGATTGCTCGGTATAATCGCCGGGGCTTTTGTTGTGCCTTACCAAATGGAATTAATGAGAACTACACTTGGTGAAGCAGAATACAAAAAAATCATAAGCGAGATACCGGTCTCGATTCCGATCATGATTACGATGATGTCTCTGCAGCTCGGAATAATGACAACAGTTTTAGGATGGATCGGCTTAAAACTTACTGAGCGGACAGGACTATCTCTTCCGCTGCTGCAGGCGTGGCTTATTGAAAAAACGAAGCCTGCTGTTGACCGTTCAGCCGTAAAACTAGCTGTTATCGGAGGGGCAATCGGTGCTATTTTTCTAGTAATCATGGATTTATTGCTCTTTCAGCCGTACCTTCCTAAGATCGGAACAGGCGAAAGCGTGGTTTGGTGGAAAGCCGTACTGGGCGGTGTTTTTTACGGAGGTATCATTGAAGAAGTATTTATCCGTCTATTCCTGATGACGCTGATCATTTGGCTGTTATCATTTATTTTTAAAAAGCGGAAGGATTCCGTCCCCACGTCCTTTTATTGGATTGGAATCACCTTAGCCGCACTTCTCTTCGGAGCTGGCCATCTGCCTGCAACCGAGGCAATTTACGGAGATCTCAATTCTCTTATCATAACTCGGGCATTGGTTCTAAACGGTGTTCTTGGTATTTTGTTCGGGTTTCTGTATTGGAAAAAAGGATTGGAATACGCGATAGTCGCCCATATGATGGTGCATATCATAACACAGATGGTACTGCTGCCTTTACTAAAGCTAATATAATCACTTTTTAAAATACTGGAGATTCTCCAGTATTTTTTTTACTACTTGAAGAATTCTACGCATGTTGTACGTCAAATAAAATAACGAGACATCTTTGGAAAATTAATACATATTTAATTCCAAAAAATGTCAAGTGATTTATACTTATTACAAAGTCTAAATTATCTAATTAATACTTTAGAGAGAGGTGTGGCATGAGGTTTTCTTTTCGAAGTTATTTAAAACGCCTAAGATCTATAATACTTGGCATCTTAATCATCAGTGTTCTACCTGCACTTTTGTTCGGCGTAAACACTCATCTTCAGGAAAGGGTATGGGAATATTACATTTCAGGAACTAAGTATTTAATTTTTCCAGATATTATTGATAAGTATCAATACTCAATGACGATTTTTTTCAGTGCATTGCTGATCGGGTTAGTTTTTGCCCTGGTCCTTACTTTCATTGCTACATTGCTTCCACGGTTTCTACAGCGAGCAATTGTCGGTTTTTTAACGTTATTAGAATCATTGCCGGATCTTTTCATAGTAGTTGCATTACAAGTGTCTATTGTATACATCTATAAGAAGACTGGTATAGTCATATATTTTTACAATGATTTCAGTAATCCTATTTATTTAATGCCTATTCTGGTGCTTTCAATACTGCCTGCTATTCAGCTATTTAAAATTACCTTTTTATTAATGCAAGAAGAACAGCACAAGCTCTATGTAACCGTAGCCAGAGCCATGGGGCTTGGCCGTCTTTATATTACGTTAAAGCATGTATTCATAAACATCATTACTAGCCTTTTCCAATATTCAAAAACCATTTTTGTTTTTATGCTATCAAATCTATTTATCGTGGAGTTTGTTTTTAATTTAAACGGAATTATGTATTTGTTACTGAATACGAAGGGTGTTGCATTTATGGGAACAGCTCTTATCATTGCCCTGCCTTTTTCTTTGCTGTTTGAATTTGTGGAAAGCAATACCGTTTCTGAAAATACAAAATCCATGGGGGAGGATGCTGCATGATTTTGAAACTGATAAGGCAGCCTCAGTTCATCATAGGTCTGCTCTTTATTCTTAGTCTATTAGTTTTTAGTTTTACTTGGCCCAATGTATTAGAAGTAGATAAAGCTGAATCACTGGAAAAGATAGATTTTTTATATGACGATGATGGAAACATCACAGCATTCATACCTTTCTCCCCTTCACAGGTTCCTCCTTTTGGAACAGACCTGTATGGCAAACAGCTGTTTTATCAGATTATAGATGGGGCAAAATATACAATTCTTATTGCAGTGGGCATTGCTTTTTTCAGGATTTTTATTTCTGTTGGAATCGTACTAATTAATCCAAAATCCAACTTTACTTTTTTGAATGATATCGTCCAAGCAACCTTGTATATTCCTACTACTATTCTGGCATATTTATTTTTGACTTCACTGACTATGAGACTTAACTTTGCCCCGATGAGTTCTATGAAATTAATTATGATTCAATGTCTGATTTTAATTGGAATTGGTGTACCTCCACTAGTATCTACTTTTACAAAAGAAATCAAAACAATCCTAAACAAGGATTATATTATCAACACCTTTGCGATGGGTTCTGGAAAAACATATGTGTATTATAAGCATGTCCTTCCTGAGCTTTTGACAAAATTGACTCTTCTATTTGCGCAGCAAATGATACAGACCTTAATCCTCTTGGCACATTTAGGAGTTCTAGCTATATTCATTGGCGGGTCAGAAACATTGGTACTGGGCGATCACCTCGACCCTATCCTAGTGATCATCCCATTAGCTGGTGAATGGGCCGGGATCATAGGAACGTCTTATACCAAACTACAAGCCGCGCCTTGGATTATTTTAATCCCACTTGCTTTCTTTGCAGTAACCATACTTGCCCTTAATTTGATTATTAATGGCATCAAAAATTATGCAGATATCTATAAGTCGTAAAGAGAGGTGCAGAATATGGATCAGCGTCTATTACAAATCAAGAATTTAAGTGTTTCTTTTCACCAGCACAAAAATAAAATAACCGCTGTCAGTGATGTTAGCCTTCATATTGAAAAAAGACAGACCGTTGCCCTTATCGGAGAATCTGGTTCAGGCAAAAGCATTACCTCCCTTTCCGTCTTACGCCTTTTGCCTTCTCTCGGCAAAATTGAAAATGGATCTATTACTTTTAACGGCATTAATTTGCTGCATCAATCAGAAAAAGAGATGCGCAAAATAAGAGGCAATGAAATCTCGATGATTTTCCAGGATGCGATCGCTTCTCTTAATCCAAGTATGAAGGTTGGCGAACAAATTACAGAAGGACTTAAATATCACAAGCTTATTCCGAAGGCGGATTTAAAAACAGAAGCTCTTCAGCTGCTGCAGCAGGTTGGTTTCAGTAATCCTTCACATACTTATAATCAATATCCCAGTCAGCTTTCGGGAGGTATGAAGCAGAGGATATTAATCGCCATGGCTATATCGTGCAAGCCTCAGCTTATCATTGCCGATGAACCAACGACTTCACTAGATGTAACGATCCAAAGACAAGTGCTCAATTTAATCGATAAATATAAAACGGATTCAAATGCCTCTGTTTTACTGATTACACACGATTTTGGTGTCGTTGCTGAGTACGCTGACTGGGTTTACGTGATGCTTGGCGGACATATCGTGGAATCTGCTGATGTTTATACACTATTTAAAAACCCTCTTCACCCATATACAAAAGCTTTAATTGGTAGCATTCCAAATCCGGAACTTGGTCAGGAACGTTTAAAAAGCATTCAGGATTATACTTTTGAAGATACCGGATATGATGGAAGAAGATTTGCTCCAGAAAAATATACGTATGAAAGTAAATCCTTTGATGAACCATCCTCTTTAGTTGAGGTCGAGCCGCTTCATTATGTCCGTTTTTTTGATGAAAGTAAGGTGAGCCTGATTGGATAATCCATTTGTTAGAGTGCAGAATCTCTCAAAATATTTTACAGACAGAACGGGCATACAAAAGGCGGTTGATGGAGTATCTTTTGATATTAACAGAGGTGAAACGCTCGGAATCGTAGGAGAATCGGGATCAGGAAAGACTACTCTTGGCCGTACCCTTATGCAGCTGTATAAACCAGAACACGGCAATATCTGGTTTAATGGCAAAGAAATCACAACATTGAATCAAAAAGAGATCAGACCATACAGGAAAGACATGCAAATGATATTTCAAGATCCATATGAGTCTTTGAGCCCCCGTTTAACTGTTGGAGAGATTATCGAAGAACCGTTACGCATTCAAAAGATGGGGACAAAAAAAGAACGAACAGAGAAGGCTTACAGAATGCTTGAAAGAGTGGGACTGCCGCGAACCTCTTATCAGAAAAGAATTCACGAATTTTCAGGAGGTCAGCGCCAAAGGGTGGGCATTGCACGAGCCCTGATGCTAGAGCCAAAGTTTATTATTGCAGATGAGCCTGTGTCCGCTTTGGATGTCTCCGTTCAAGCTCAAGTTCTTAATCTATTAAAAGATCTGCAGACAGAGATGAATCTAACTTGCTTGTTCATCTCGCACGACTTAAGTGTGGTTCATTATATGAGTGATCGTGTTGCCGTTATGTATCTGGGCCATTTAATCGAATTAGCTCCAAAAGAGGAGTTGTATCGCAACCCGATACATCCCTATACAAAATCACTGCTCGCTTCTATCCCTGTTGCCGATCCAGAGCGGCGAAACCCATATCGTGAGCCGATCATATTGCCTGAGAAGCCGCTATATCCCCCTCAGCTGGTACACGTCGGGAACGATCATTATGTATCAGCAAATATGATCAACATTAAAGATTTTGAGATTGAGAATACTGAAAAACAGGTGAGTTTTATTTAAAAGTGGAGGGCTGGCGCGGGCTAGCCTTTTTTTGTACTTGGGGAAATCTACTACTTTCAAGAGCAACAACGATTTATCTGTTCTTTAACAGCACAAACGTACTCACCGACATAGCACCTAAACTTCCAATTACCGCAATTCCTGCACCAATCCATGCCATAAATAGATCATCTCCTGGATAGGCTGGTTCAAGCGTTGTGTAATACCACATAATCCAGCCAATAAAGAAAAGAAAAAAAGAGTTTCCTATTCGAGCCATCTTAATTTTGTCTTTCAAAGACCCACTCCAAATTTCAGAAAAAACAAGCCATGTCATTAAGCTTAATGGTATGCACAACAGTAAACCAAAAGTTGAACCGTATGGTATGAAGAAAAGGATTACAAATGCAATGGCAAACAAAGCGGCATTTGCTGCAAACAAGGCTGCACCGGCAAACAAATAATTTTTACTTAAGCTGCTTCTCTGTAACTTATCGCTAATGTTCGTTACAATACCTGCTGAAGCAAACTCTCTTTGTTTTGTTAAAAGAATAATGGTGAACACAATTCCTGCTAACAAAATGATAGTCATTAAAAAACACCCACTTTTTTACAATTATTACATCTTATATTATCATGAAAAGAGAGATTAAGAATATAGCTGTTTGGTAGGAGAAGTTAAAGGAGGCGCCAACGATGTTTGAACTGATATTATTATTTATAGCGATTGCCGTAATTGCTCCGCTTGTGCTGAAATACACAACAAAACCGAACTATCAAAAGGTTGCAGAAATGACGGTGCTTCCGCCTCAACTAGGAATTCGAGATGACCTGTCACTGCAAAAAACAGTTCGAAAAATGGAGCGAGCTCTTCCTCATGAGTTTAAAGAAAAAATAAAGCGAAGATATTTAGCTGAACATTCAAAGGCTACAGAAGCTTATTTTGAAGCCACCTTTTACGAACTTCAACGTTTTTTTATCATGTGCTCGCTTTTAAATAATGTACCGATGTTCAGTAAAAAGGTCGATGAGATCTGGCACGAGATGCTGATGTATACGAAGGAATACGAAAAGTTTTCATCTGATCTTTGCGGAGAGCACATTCATCACGCTCCAAATGATGCAGTGGAACCAGATCCGCACGGAAGAGCATGGTTCGACCTTCTGTACGCTAAACTTTTTACGTTTACCGATTTCACTCATATCGCATGGGGTACTTTCTTCCAACATCCTCTCCACCAAGGCCTTTTACAGGAACTGCACACATTATCTGTTGAGGAGCTAGGAAAAAGGTATTTTAGAGAAAACGCAGATCAGGATACGGTTCATTCGCTCTTGACGAAGATTAAAGGCGATATAAAACGCATCTCTAAAGCACACGATCCCTACAAAGGATTGAAAGTGTCCCCTCATTCCATTGATAGTGCACCTATACTAGCTGGGGCAATGCTTTATTATTCTTATCACCATTCAGAACAATATGAGATGTACATGGGAAAATTAAGTCCAGCATCCAGCTATTACTCTGGCAACACGACAGCGTGTGGAAGTGGTTGCGGCAATCATCGTGACGATGGCGGCGGTCATGACAGCAGCGGCAGTGACAGCAGCTGTGGAAGCAGTTGCGGAGGCGGTTGCGGTAGTAGTTAGAGAACAAAAAGATTCGACTATAATTTATTAAAGTTGGCTTTTCCTTTGTTCGAGTTAGAATTTTGGAACACATAAAAACAACAAGCCCTGCAAGTTGACTGTCAACTTGCAGGGCTTATTCATTAATTTTCTTCTACTTCTTTTCGGTTCTTCTTAAAGATTTTGGATAAAACTTCATACACGATTGGTACGATGATCAGCGTCAATAACGTAGAACTTGCTAATCCTCCGATTACGGTGATACCAAGACCTTTTGAAATTAGCCCGCCTCCCCCTGAGCCAACTGCTAACGGAATTAACGCTCCGATTGTTGCGATGGCTGTCATTAAGATTGGACGAAGACGGGTTGCTCCCGCCTCGAGAATCGCTTCACGCATACTCATTCCTTCGCGTTCCATATGGATGATGCGGTCTACAAGAACGATAGCATTTGTCACTACAATACCGATTAACATTAACAGTCCCATCATGACAGATACGGAGATGGTTTCACCTGCAATCAATAGACCGACAAATGAACCAATCACAGCAAATGGCAGCGAGAACAGAATTGCAAATGGTGCGACACCTTCACGGAATGTTACGACAAGAATGAAGTATACGATCGCAATTGCCGCAAGCATTGCTGCTCCAAGCTGTGTAAATGTTTCCGTCATATCTGCCTGCACACCAGCTACTCCAACTGTAACCCCTTTAGGCATATCCAGTTTATCGATGTCTTTTTGGACTTCCGAAGAGGCTTTGGATATATCATCGCCTATTGCTTTACCTGAAACCGTTGCGTAGTATTCCCCTTTGCTTCGGGCAAGTGTATTAAGCGTTGTTCCTTTTTCAACTGTTACAAGCTCAGATAACGGCATTGTTGTACCAAGCGCTGTCGGTACTTGCCTTGCCAAGATATCATCCACCGATTTAGGCTGTTTTGTTTGCTCCTGCTGAACGATAACATCTAGCGTATCACCGTCCTTTTCAATCGTCGTCAATACATCATCCGTTTTTACAGGATTCAGCATCATTACGATCTGACCTGTTGTCAGTCCATATTTTAGAATTTCATTTTGGTCGACGTTAAAAGTGTGCTCAACAAACGCATCCTTCGCGCTTGAAGTAACATCCTCCAATTGATCGTTCTTTTTCATGGCATCTTCTGCCATCTTTACCGCTTTATTAAGCTTATTCAAATCCTCACTGTAAAAGGTATAGCTGACTTCATTCTCAGGACCTGTCGATGCTGCGAAGTTCTGACTCTTCCATTCTCCTGATTGACCAATTTCTGATACATAGTCTTCTATCTCTTCACGAACCTCTGGGAAGTTATCCATTTCCGGGTCAAAGATGAGATACATTAATGCACCGCCTGCTCCGCCGCCCGCCATAGCCATCATCGGATCAGCGTTTTCCGTAACAGAGATTTGAACAATATCGATATAATCACGCTTAAGCATTTCTTCTTCTAATTCTTCAACGTTTGCTAGTGTTTCATCCTTAAGCTCACCAGCTTCAGGTGTGTATGTTAAATACATAACTTTATCTTCTTCACTGCCCATGAAGCTGAAGCCGATAATTGGTGTTAATGCTAAGCTTCCCGCTAATAAAATTACGGCTAAAAGTGAAGTAATAATTTTATGGTTAAGTGATTTGTTAAGAATTCCTTTGTACCAATTT
The DNA here is from genome assembly GCF_043558025.1 of Fictibacillus sp. UD. Lineage (NCBI taxonomy): Bacteria > Bacillati > Bacillota > Bacilli > Caryophanales > Fictibacillaceae > Fictibacillus > Fictibacillus sp. UD. The sequence continues at coordinate 39,215 of NZ_JARUHH010000005.1, read as the reverse complement.
GATAGCTTACCAGCTTCTTTATGGTTGCCTTCTGTCTTTTCACTATATAACTTCTTTTTGAATAAGAAGTGGGATAATGCAGGTACGATTGTAATGGCCACAATCAGGGAAGCACCTAGCGCAAACGTCATGGTTAACGCGAATGGTGCGAACAGCTCGCCAACCATACCTCCAACAAAAATAAGCGGAGCGAATACAGCAACGGTTACCAATGTGGATGATAGGATTGGTTTGAACATTTCAATAGTTGCTTCTCTTATTAACGCACGTCCGTTCAGTTTTTCTTCTTTCAAATGCAAACGTCGATATATATTTTCTACAACAACGATTGAGTCATCGATTACCCGGCCGATCGCTACCGTGATCGCACCTAGCGTCATGATGTTCAGCGTAATCTCCATCCAATTAAGAATCAATAATGCCATGAAAATCGAAACCGGAATAGAAATAATTGAAATAATCGTTGATTTAAAATCACGCAAGAACAGTAAGATAATTAATACCGCGATTAATCCTCCGAATACTGCTTTTTCAATCATGGTTGTTACGGACTCTTCTATCGGTTTACCTTGGTCCAGAGATACATCAATCACAAGACCATCTATTTTTGATTTTTCTTCTTTAATTAACTTTTTGACACTGTCTACAACATCAACCGTGTTGGCTTGCTGTTCTTTAACAATCTGAATAGCGATAGCGTCATCTCCGTTTGTTCGGGAGACTGACTCTACTTTTCCGACTGTTTTGATATCTGCAATCTCACTAAGTTTTACAAATGGGGTTGGATTTTGTGCAGATGGTGTGACAGGAATCATCATGTTCTTCAGTTCTTCTGTAGTCATGAACTTACCGTCAACTGCTACCGCTTCTTCACCTTTTTCAAACTCATAAAATCCTAGAGAGACCGCCATGTTGCTTGCTTGAATCATTTCTTTCACTTTATCTTCTGTTAGACCAAACTCAGACATTTTATTTTTCTTATATGTAAGGTCCACTTCTTCAACGTGCTGACCAGTAATTTTTGCTGATGCAACACCATCAATCTTCTCAATCTTAGGAAGAATAATCTCTTCTACCGTTGATGTTAATTCAACGATATCCTCTTTTGTACTACTTACACTTAGTGCAGCAACTGGCATCATGTTCATGCTGATCGCTGTAACGGTCGGCTCTTGTGCTGTCTCCGGCAATTCGACCGCATCAAGCGCAGATTGCAATTCGCGTTTTGCCTCATCCATATCTATCCCGTATTCATATTCCACTTGAATATTTGACATGTTTGAATATGAATTCGAATAAACGGCTTTTACATCTTCAAGACCTTCAACCGCTTTCTCTATTGGCATGGAAACGTCTTCCATCACTTTCTCTGGAGTTGCCCCAGGATAAACGTCCATCACCATTAAGTAAGGAATCGAAACATCCGGAATTGTTTCCATATTCATTCGTGTGCCTGAATAGATACCCGAAACTGTTATAATGATGGTAAGCAGCCATACGGCTAATTTATTCATCAGGACGAAATTAACTAAACCTTTCATTAGTCCACCAACCCCTAATTGACTTATCAAACTCAATTACTTATACTAATGACTGGTTGGTCATTTGTCAATGAAATATATTAGGAGCGATGAAATGAGTAAAAAACAATTAATTATGGAAAGTGCCCTTGAACTCTTTGCAAAACAAGGTTTCGAAGCAACTTCTGTACAGCAGATAACCGAACATGCCGGTATTTCCAAAGGTGCTTTTTACTTATCTTTCAAGTCAAAGGACGAATTGATCATTGCACTGATAGATCACTTTATGCTGGAATTCATCTCAGGTATTGACCATGTAGTCAAAAATCATAATAACGACAAAAATCTATTAAACGAATTTTACAAAGCAGCGTTTCATTCCTTTCAAAAGCATTCTGATTTTGCCAAAATTTTTATAAAAGAACAATCGCAAACCGTTAACAAAGAGCTCATTACTAAAATGCATCACTATGACAAACTAATCGATAAAATTATTTTAGGGATGTTGGAGCGTTTATATGGCGAGGAAGTCAGACATACAAAATATGATCTGATTTATTGTGTGAAAGGCTTCATGCATACCTATTCACATCTATTTTTATTCTTTAACGTACCATTGGACCTGAATTTATTAAGCCAGTCACTTGCAGAAAAGACCTATTTGCTTGCGAGGCATTCTGAGACAACTTTTATTTCTGAAGAGCTTTACCAATCATTTAACGAAATGCCGAAAGAAGAAGGTACGAAGGAGCAGATCATCGAAATTATTGAACAAAAAATAGAAGAAGTTGAAGAGTCTACTGAGAATGAATCCTTAATTCTGCTGAAACAGCACGTTCAAGAGCCAAGCTTAAGTCCAGCTATAGTAAAAGGGCTTCTGTCAAACCTTAAAGACCACCCCAAATGTAAGCAAATCTCTTATTTACTTCGGAATTATCTGGAGTTATAGCATAAACTTTCGACCGCAGTTCATATCACATTTAAATCGTAGCGAAAGCGCTGCGATTTTTTTAATTTAAAAGGATAATTTTGTAAAAGGAAGAATTATATATATAAATTTGAAAGGAGGCTGTCTATTATGAATAACACGGAACTCAATTTTAAAAAAGAAAAGTTTCGGAAAGATGAAACATTCCTTACTAAAAGTGCTGACTATTTATCTACTTGGTCTCAAAAGTATGTACCTGACGCATTTGTTATTGCAGTATTACTTACATTGTTCGTATTTCTTATAGCATTTTTCATTAATCCTACTAAACCCCAAGAGATTGTTAAATCATGGGGAGATGGATTCTGGACTTATTTAGCCTTTACCATGCAGATGGTATTATTAATGGTTACCGGTATGACTCTGGCAAGTGTTCCTTTTATGAATAGAACTTTACAATCTATCGCTAAATTAGCTAATTCCCCACAAAAAGCATATATTCTAACGTTCCTTATCAGTGCACTAGCTTATTACATAAACTGGGGTTTAGCTGTTGTTGTAGGTGCAATTATGGCTAAAGAAGTTGCAAAGAAGAATTCTAAAGCTCATTTCCCTCTTCTAGTAGCTGCCGCCTATGCTCCTACTGCTTTATATAGCGCTGGTCTTTCAAGTTCAATCGGGTTAACCATAGCTACAGAAGATCACTTCCTTGCTGATGTTATGGGTGTTATTCCTACCTCTGAAACAATATTCAGTACGTCCACCATCATTATTTTTTTATCACTCCTAATTACATTACCTATTATAATCGTACTTATGGCTCCCAAGAAAAACATTGTAAGTTTTAATCCAAGTCACTTTACCAATGAAACAATTGATAAACCCTCTAAACAAAACTTAACACTTGCTGAAAAACTTGAATGGACACCTTTTTTAGGTATTACCCTTGGTATAATTGGAATTTTCTATTGCGCATACGAGTTTTTTAATGGCCGGAGTCTGGACTTAAATATAATTAATATTTTCTTTTTATCCCTTGGTTTACTTTTACATGGTTCACTAAACAATTTTGCTCAGGGGTTTAAAGAAGCAACCCAATCGATTTCACCAATAATACTGCAGTTCCCTTTTTATGCAGGGATAATTGCGGTGCTCGGTAGTTCTGGTTTAGGAGCAGGTATTATTGAATGGATGTCTTCAATAGCATCTAAAGAAACCTTTGATATTTTCACATATTGGTCAGCTGGATTAGTGAACTTGCTCGCTCCTTCTGGTGGTGGTCAATGGGCACTTCAAGGTCCTCTCCAGATCCCAGCTGGTTTAGAACTTGGGGTAGATCCAGCTACGGTAGCTATGGCTGTGGGCTGGGGAGATGCATGGACAAATTTAATTCAACCGTTCTGGGCTCTCCCTCTTTTAGGAGTACTTGGTTTGAAGATAAAAGACATCATGGGATACTGCTTTATCCTTTGCATTTGGGTTGGTATAGTTACAAGTGTACTTATGCTCTTTTTGTATTAAAGAAAAAAATCCTCCCTTTAAAGGAGGATTTTTGTTGTTTTATCTCTTTTTCAGTTCTTCCACAATCAGCTTGTTTACAAGCGGAGGGTTTGCTTTCCCTTTTGTTTCTTTCATCACTTGTCCAACAAGGAATCCAACCGCTTTTTCTTTGCCGTCTTTGTAGTCGGCAACAGACTGTTCGTTCGCATCGAGGATCTTCACGACGATTTCGCGGATTGCGCCTTCATCTGAGATCTGCACAAGACCTTTTTCTTTAACAATTTTCTCTGCATCGCCACCGTTTTCAATCAACTCTTTGAAAACAGTCTTAGCAATTTTATTCGAGATCGTCCCGTTTGCAATCAGCTTGATCATGCCAGCAAGACCTTCAGCTGTTAGAGCTGTTTGATCGAGCTCTCTGCCTTCGTTATTTAAATAAGCACTCACTTCACCCATGATCCAGTTAGATGCCTGCTTCGCATCTGCACCAGCCGTGAGTGTCGCTTCAAAGAAATCTGCCATCTCTTTTGTCATCGTAAGAACCTTCGCATCGTACTCTGGAAGTCCGAAGTCACCTACATAACGCTTTTGGCGCGCATCTGGAAGTTCTGGAATGTCAGACTTCACACGATCCATCCATTCTTCATCAATAAAAATGGACACAAGATCAGGCTCAGGGAAATAGCGATAGTCGTCAGATCCTTCTTTTACACGCATAAGAATTGTCGTTTTTGACGCTTCATCATAGCGGCGCGTCTCTTGAAGGATTTCTCCTCCTGCTGAAACTACTTCACGCTGGCGCTTCTCTTCGTGTTCCAGTCCCTTTTGAACGAAAGCAAACGAGTTTAAGTTCTTAAGCTCTGCCTTTGTTCCGAACTTTTCTTGACCAACTGGACGGATAGAGATGTTCGCGTCACAGCGCAGCGAACCTTCTTCCATTTTACAATCCGATACACCTGTGTATTGAATGATCGCTTTTAACTTCTCTAAATACGCGTATGCTTCTTCAGGCGTACGAATATCGGGCTCCGATACGATCTCAACAAGTGGCGTTCCTTGACGGTTCAAGTCAACAAGGGAGCCGTCTGCTGTATGCGTCAGCTTTCCAGCATCCTCTTCCATATGGATGCGTGTAATACCGATTTTCTTTTTATTTCCGCCAACTTCAATCTCAATCCAGCCGTGCTCACCGATCGGTTTATCAAACTGTGACACTTGATACGCTTTCGGATTGTCTGGATAAAAGTAGTTCTTGCGGTCAAATTTTGTTTCTCTATTGATTTCGCAGTTTAGCGCAAGTGCTGCACGCATCGCAAAATCTACGGCTTGATGGTTCACAACAGGCAGCACGCCAGGGTGTCCTAAGCAGATTGGACAAACATTCGTGTTCGGCGGAGCACCAAAGTTTGTAGAACAGCCGCAGAAAATCTTAGAGTTTGTTTTTAATTCTACGTGTACTTCTAATCCAATTATCGTTTCAAATTCACTCATCTTCTGCACCCCCTACAGCTTCGGCTTTTCTGTATGATGATCTGTTGCCTGCTCAAACGCATGTGCTACGCGATAAATCGTGCTCTCGTCAAAATGCTTACCGATAATCTGAAGTCCGATCGGCAGTCCATCTGAGAATCCACAAGGTACAGAAATCGCAGGCACACCAGCTAAGTTAACCGGAATCGTTAAGATATCGTTCATGTACATCGTTAACGGATCTTTCGTCATAGAACCGCATTTAAACGATGCAGATGGCGTTGTCGGCCCGATGATCACATCGTATTTTTCGAAAATGTTCGTAAAGTCTTCTTTAATCAGCGTACGTACTTTTTGAGCTTTTTTATAATAAGCATCATAGTAGCCAGAGCTTAACGCGAACGTTCCAAGCATGATGCGGCGTTTTACTTCCTCACCAAACCCTTCACTTCTGGACTGCTTGTACATTTCGATCAAGTTGTCACTGTTATCTGAACGCAGTCCGTAACGAACACCATCAAAGCGCGAAAGGTTAGCAGATGCCTCAGATGATGACAGCAAGTAGTACGTTGCAAGAGCATAACGAGAATGCGGCAGAGATACTTCTTCCCACGTTGCTCCAAGTCCCTCAAGCACCTTTAATGCTTCCATAATACGTTCTTTAACGCCCGGTTCTACACCTTCACCAAGATATTCTTTTGGCACAGCAATCTTAAGCCCTCTTACATCACCTGTGAAAGAGGCAAGATAATCAGGGATATCTACTTTTGCAGAAGTAGAATCCATCGGGTCGTTTCCTGCGATCGCTTGCAGCAAGTATGCATTGTCTTCAACATTACGCGTTACAGGTCCGATTTGGTCTAGCGAAGACGCAAACGCGACTAAACCATATCGTGAAACCAAGCCGTACGTTGGCTTTAATCCAACAACACCACAGAATGCGGCTGGCTGACGGATCGATCCGCCGGTATCAGAGCCTAGCGAGAAAAGAACTTCTCCCGCTGAAACGGACGCCGCAGACGCACCTGAAGAACCGCCTGGCACACATGATAGGTCCCACGGGTTGTGTGTCGGGTGGAAACCTGAGTTTTCGTTAGATGACCCCATCGCAAACTCGTCCATGTTCAATTTCCCGATCGTGATCGTGTCTGCTTGATTTAAGCGTTCAACAACAGTCGCATCATAGATTGGTTCAAAGTTTTCTAGAATTCGAGACGCACATGTTGTACGAATCCCTTTTGTTACGATGTTATCCTTGATTCCGATCGGCATACCAAATAACAGTCCTCTATCAGCACCGGAAACAAGTTTCTCATCTAATTGTTTAGCCTTAATGCGGCTGTATTCTTCATTTAATGTTAAAAATGCTTTTACCTTATCATCTACTTGATGAATGCGGTCAAACGTCGCATCCACAATGTCAGTTACACTCAATTCTTTTGTATGTAATAACTGATGCAGTTCTGAGATCTTTTTATCTAAAATCGACATACGTGGTCTTTCCTCCTACTCCAAAATGTTCGGAACTTTAAACTGGCCGTCCTTTTGTGCTGGCGCATTTTTCATCGCCTCATCTACTGATACAGAATTTCTCACTTCATCTTCACGAAGGACATTCTTCAGTTCCAATACGTGTGTAGTCGGCTCCACGTTATCTGTGTCAAGTTCTTTCAATTCTTCCGCAAACCCGATAATTTTATCTAATTGTTCAGTAAGCAGTTCGGCTTCTTCTTCCGTAACGGCTAAACGGGCTAAATGAGCCACGTGTTTCACTTGTTCTTTCGAAATTCGAGACAAGCATGCCACCTCCAAGACTTCTTATACGAAAAGTATTATTCTGATGATAACAAAAAGCTTGCCCTGTAAGCAACTTGAGGAAGGAAGATTCACGGAATTGAGTTATTTTCGAGGGTTTTTGTTGAATTTGTAGCTGGTTTCAGGATTGCGCTCGTTTTACGGTACGTGTTTTTATATTTTATTACGCGTTCGCCGTTAAATCGGTTGTTACCACCTGTAAAAGGGCTTTAAACACCGCTAAGACGAGCGTGACCACCTGAGATTGCACCGTCACCACCTGAGGACAGCGCTCGCGCAGTATAAAACAGCACCGAAATTCCCTCGAATAGAAAAAAGAATCTACTCTAACGTAGATTCTTCCATATTTGTATTCAAATCTTCTAAAATAAACTTAAATTCCCCACTCATGAAGTTCTAAGCGGCGCACTCCTTCTTTTACGTAAGGATCTTCTTGCGCTAAGTTTTGAGCTTCGTCTAGTGACTCTGCTTTGTAAACCACCATACCGCCTGCTCCATCCAAGAATGGTCCTTTTAAATGAACCTTATCCTGTGCCACAAGTTCTGCTAGGTAATCAAGGTGCGCCTGACGGAATTCTTGGTTGAGTTCCGGTTTTTCCATATGTAAAATTGCTGCGAAATATGCCATGTTTGTAACCTCCTTATTTGTTATGTTCATCTTACTACATAGTGTTGAACACCAAAAGAAAAACACCCGGTTGCTTTACCGAATGTTTTTAGTCTTTTCCGTAGCTCGAATCTTTTGTCGGATGCCGGAGCATGCCTTCTTTTGGCGGTGACTTCTTTTCGATGAGATCGCGGTTCATATTTGTGTTCCAACCGATATCGTTCGTAGGATGCACCCACTCTTCTCCTGCCATAACTTCAGGATCCGTGTCCGTACTCCAGTTGTTGAGAGGAGAATTGGACGAATCGTAAAAGCTGTCTCCGATTACTACGCCATGTTCGTTTACAAATGGCGCTTGCATCTTCATACCTGTTTCCTTGAAGTCTGGAGAACTGATCTGGTGCGGCATCGTTTCATCTAGATCGACTTCAGGAAGACTCTTCTTTTGCTCTTTATCTTTTGACATTTTCACACCTGCTTCCATATCGTTATACGATTAATTTCTCCTTAAGCGGGCTGTATAATCCATTTTTGTTTGCAGATTGTGTAAAGACTTATAAATTTTTTTAAAGACTTATAAAGGAAATTCCCCACAGAAAAAAACCCTTTCTCAGGCGAGAAAGGGTTACAATTTTGAAATTATAGTGTTTCTGAAGTTGTTTTTGCTTGCATGTGCAGTGTTAGGTAGTCTGGTCCGCCTGCTTTTGAGTCAGTTCCAGACATGTTGAATCCGCCGAATGGCTGGTATCCAACGATTGCACCTGTACATCCACGGTTGATGTAGAAGTTACCTACGTGGAACTCTTCACGCGCGCGCTCGATGTGCTCACGGTTGTTAGAAAGAAGTGCACCTGTAAGACCGTAATCTGTGTTGTTTGCGATTTCCATCATGTGATCGAAGTCACGCGCTTTACATACAGCTACAACTGGTCCAAAGATTTCTTCTTGCATCAAGCGAGCTTTTTCATCTACATCAGCAAAGATTGTTGGCTGGATGAAGTAACCTTTAGAGTCGTCGCCTTCTCCACCAGTCATCAGACGGCCTTCTTCTTTACCAATTTCAATGTACTTCATGATTTTGTTGAAAGAAGCTTGGTCGATTACCGGCCCCATATAAGTTCCAACTTCTTCAGGGTTGCCCATTGTTAAAGTCTTAGTAAGAGCTACAGCTTTTTCTAAAACTTCATCATACACGTCTTGGTGGATAACAGCACGAGATCCAGCAGAACATTTTTGTCCAGAGAATCCGAATGCAGAGTATACGATTGAGCTAGCTGCTAATTCAAGATCAGCGTCACGGTCAACAACAACAGTATCTTTTCCGCCCATTTCAGCAATTACACGCTTTAACCAAATTTGGCCAGGGTGTACTTTTGCTGCGCGCTCATAGATGCGGCAGCCAACTTCACGAGAACCTGTGAAGGATACGAAACGTGTTTTCGGGTGGTCTACTAGGTAGTCACCGATTTCTGCTCCACTTCCAGGAACAAAGTTAAGTACGCCTGCAGGAAGTCCTGCTTCTTCCATCACTTGAACGAACATCGCTGCAATAACTGGAGTTGAGTTCGCTGGCTTCAATAATACCGTGTTACCAGAAACGAACGCAGCAGCTGCAGTACCTGCCATGATTGCAAATGGGAAGTTGAATGGAGAGATAACGATTCCTACTCCAAGTGGAATATAGTTAAATTTATTGATTTCGCCTTCGCGGCTTACTACTGGTTGTCCAGCTTTAAGTTTGATCGCTTGGCGTGCATAGTATTCTAAAAAGTCGATAGCTTCAGCTGTGTCAGCATCTGCTTCTTTCCATGGCTTACCTGCTTCTTTTGTAAGCATAGCGGAGAATTCATATTTACGGCGGCGGATGATCGCTGCTGCACGGAATAAGATGTTCGCGCGGTGCTCAGGATCCCACTTTTTCCAAGATTCGAAAGCTGTTAATGCAGCTTGCATCGCTTGCTCAGCATGATCTTGAGTCGCTTTAGAAACAGATCCAATCACTTCTTCTTTGTTAGCTGGATTTATAGAAACAATCTTCTCGTCTGTCGTGATTTTTTCACTGCCGATAACAAGCGGAAACTCTGTACCAAGCTTTGAGTTAATAAGTTTCAAGCCTGCTTCGTAAGCTTCCTTGTTTGCAGGAACTGAAAAGTCCATAAATGGTTCATGACGGTATTCACGTGTCATAATAAATTCCCCTCCTATTAAAGCGTTTTCATTATTGGGTTTCCCACGTTCATTCTACATGAACATTACGTTTTGTTCAAACAAACAGAAAATAGTCAGAATTCTTTATTTTCAAGGGATAGAGCCCTTTTGTGCATCTTTTTTCTTTGTGATGAATGATTAGTAAAGCTTTTGTGTGAATTTATATGCTTTTCGTAGTAAGTAGGCGAATAATTATGAGTTTTATCCTTCTTGAAGTAGATTTTTCCAATGACCTTGAATTTCAGATGTTTAAGGATTTTCAGTATTTTCTTCTTTGAGAAACTGATTGGAGCGCAAGGTGCGAGACTCCTAGGGGATCAGTGTGCCTACTACCTGAGAAACTTCTCGCAAGGCATGCGACGAGGAAGCCAGCTTTGATAGGAATTACTTGTAGACGCAGGAGCACACACTCCATCGCATGCTTTCCAGGAGGCTCACCGCACGCCCCCTGGAAAGCGAGCATCCTGGAGCGGAAATCAGCACCTTCAAAAACAGCAAAGCAAAAACCCACTAACCTTTACGTCAGCGGGCTTTCTAAAATCCTATTTACGATAAATATGCACAAATGGCTCTTCTTGCGTTGTTTCGTCTTTTACGATAAGCGCTTCTGGCTGATCAACGGCTGAGCCAATATACACCTCTACTGGCACATTCGGCAGCTCTCCCAGCGCTGAAGTCGCAACGAACTGGGTAAAGGAAATGATTTCTGCTTTACCGCGGAACTGAACAGGAATTTCGATCGTCATACGCTCTAAATTTCCGTCCTTATAAAACCCTTTTCCGATTACACCGATAAAGTTCGGGAAGTATTCTTGAACCTTTGATTTAAACGTCGTGAACTTCTCGTAATCACTGCGTTTCTTTTTAGAAGCTGTATCAGATGGGAACAATAGGTAGTCTTCATCCACGTCTTCCCATGAGCTGATCGAATTGCTTCCTTTTTTTACAACACCTGACGCAAAAAAGTTTCCTGGAGTTACAGAGTCGCGCTCTTCTTCTTGATAAAGAGCGAAAACGATCGGCACATCCTTTAGTTTTGAATCCGTACGTAAACGGCTCGCCACTTGTCCGGCAATTTTCTGCGCCTCTTGTTTTACCTTGGCACGGTCAAGCTTTACTTCACCGGGATAGATTAGGCTATCTTTGTTCACATTGTAATAATATGTTGAGTTAAAAGACAAACCGATTACAACACCGCCAAGTTTTACTTTGCCGTCACCGCTTTGAACAAGATAGTTATGCTCAAGTACATAGGAAAGGTACTTAGGGTTGTTCTTGTTTGCTTCAAGTATCTTATCAACATATCCACTATCACTTTGGGCTACTTTTGCACCTAATTTAGGGTTCAGACCAGTTTGGTCAAACTCACTCTTGCTTTTTCCTGGTTCTTCATCAGCTCTTCTTAGCCAGTTTGTTACCGTTGGCTCATTGAGGAACTGTCCTTCTTGGAAAAAATATTTGTCCGTGTTGAACGTGTCTTGTGCGATACGCATTAAGCCCATTTCAAACTCGTTAATATCTAGACGGTTATCAACACCAAAACGGATTACACCACGGGCTCCACCTGGTTCGAACGGAAAAATACTTCGATAGTACTTTTCACCAGTGTTAATCTCCCCTGTAATAATCGCTTTCTCTTCCTTTTTCCCCTTTTCTTGCACGACCTTTTCTTCTTTTTCCAGCTCATCATTCCCCAAACAGCCGGTCAAAACAAGTACAGTGCTTAAGAAAAGGAGTCCAACCCGTTTCATCATTACGGACACTCCTCTAATATTGTTGGTTAGCTCTCGCCAATCTTATTTGTTAAGCTCGTCCACCAATTTTTGCTCATCCCATATTTCAATGCCAAGCGTCTTCGCCTTATCAAGCTTAGAGCCTGCATCTTCACCCGCGATCAGCATATCTGTATTCTTACTTACGCTTCCGGTCACCTTCGCTCCTAAACGCTCAAGTTGTTCCTTCGCATCATTACGCGTTAAGATTGAAAGCTTACCCGTTAACACAACGGTTTTCCCAGCGAAAGGTGTATCTAAATCCTCAACCTTTACAAGCTTCGGCCCTTTATACTCCATGTTCATGCCGAGATTTTTCAATTCTTCCATCAGTTCTTTTACTTCAGGCTTTGAAAAGTAAAGCTGAATCGAGTCAGCCATCTTTTCACCGATCTCTTCTACAGCTAAAAGTTCGTCTTTAGAAGCACTCATCAAGCCATCCATCGTTTCAAAGCGCTGCGCGACCGTCTTTGCGGCTTTTGCCCCGACATGACGGATTCCTAGACCGAAAAGAAGACGCTCTAATGAGTTTTCCTTTGATTTTTCAATCGCAGCAAGCAGATTGTCTGCTGACTTCTCACCCATACGTTCTAATTCTAACAGTTTATCGCGCTCTAGCTTGAATAAATCTGCAAAGTTCTCAATTAATTTTTCCTTGAAAAGCTGTGCGACTACCTTTTCGCCAAGTCCGTCAATGTTCATCGCATTGCGGGAAACGAAGTGGATAAACCCTTCACGGATCTGTGCCGGACACTGCGGATTTAAGCATCGCAATGCTACTTCACCGTCTAATCGCTCAAGTTTGCTTTCGCATTCTGGACACTCTGTCGGCATATTAAAATCGGTTTCATCACCCGTGCGGCGTTCAGTAATCACATTTACGACTTCTGGAATGATGTCGCCCGCTTTTTTCACAACTACATAATCACCAATCTTGATATCTTTTTCCCGAATCAAGTCTTCATTATGTAAGGAAGCACGCTTTACAGTCGTACCCGCTACTAAAACGGGCTGCAGCAATGCAGTCGGTGTCACTACACCTGTTCGGCCGACATTCAACTCGATTCCTTCAAGCTTTGTTACCACTTCTTCAGCAGGAAACTTATATGCGATCGCCCAGCGCGGGTTCTTCGCTGTAAACCCTAGCTCTTCTTGCTGATACAAAGAATTTACCTTAATCACAATACCATCGATTTCATATGGAAGGTCTGGACGCTTCTCTTGCCAGCTATTCACATACTCAATGACTTCTTCTATATTCCCGCACTTTTTCCACTCAGGATTTGTTTTAAAACCTAAGTGACTTAAGTACGTTAAGCTTTCGTCATGTGAATCGACCGTATGGCCATCAAGCTTTCCAACACCATAAAGGAAAATATCAAGGTTACGGCTTGCAGCAATTTTCGGATCAAGCTGACGCAATGAACCCGCTGCTGCATTTCTTGGGTTCGCAAAAAGCTCTTGTCCTTCTTCTGCTCTGTGGGCATTCAGCTTTTGAAAAGACTTTTTCGGCATGAACGCTTCACCGCGCACTTCGAGCATCACAGGGTCTTTCAGCTTAAACGGGATAGAGCGAATCGTTTTTAAATTATTCGTAATGTCCTCACCGATTGTGCCGTCACCGCGCGTAGCGCCTCTTATAAAACGGCCATCTTCATAAGTAAGGGACACGGCCAATCCATCGATCTTCAATTCAGCCACATATGAAACATTAGAACCAACACCATCTCGTACACGCCGGTCAAAATCACGCAGATCTTGATCATTAAAGGCATTGCCGAGACTCAGCATCGGTACAGTGTGCTCGACTTTTTCAAAAAAGTCCAAAACAGCACCGCCTACACGTGATGTAGGCGAATGCTCGTCATGGAGTTCTGGATGATTGTTTTCAAGTTCAATCAGCTCTTTCATCAGCTGATCATATTCAGCATCAGGTACAGACGGTTTGTCGAGTACGTGATATTCGTAATTGTATTTTTCCAGCATGTCCCGGAGTTCCAGGATGCGTTTTTTCGCATGTTCTTCGTTCAACCCGTTCCACTCCTTCTTTCGTTACGCTTTTTCGATCGGGGCAAATTTAGCAAGCAGTCTTTTTACACCAACTGGTTGAGGAAATGCGATATCAAGTTCCAGTGAATCACCTTCACCACGCATGCTCACAACCGTTCCTGTTTCCCATTTACGGTGTTTGACTTTGTCGCCTACTCTCCACTCCAGTTTTTCCCCGCCAGAAGATTGATAGACAGGTGTAACCATTTTCTTTTTCGGTGCCATGAATGTTGGCGTTGCTCCTCCACCTGAACGAGCACCACCGCCCCAAGGAACAGAAGGTTTTTCTTTTACTTCCGTTTCAATCAGATCAGCAGGAATCTCAGCGATAAAACGCGATTCCGGATTCGTCGTCGTACGGCCATAAAGAGTACGCATTCTAGCATTTGTTAAGAAAAGCTCTTCTTCTGCACGGGTGATTCCAACGTATGCCAGACGGCGCTCTTCTTCCATCTCGTTTTCCTCAAAAAGTGCACGGCTATGCGGGAACACGCCTTCTTCAAGCCCCATTAAGAAAACAACCGGGAACTCCAAACCTTTTGCAGAGTGAAGCGTCATAAGCACAACCGATTCCTTCGGCTTATCATCTGCTGCATCTTCATCAAGCTTATCGATATCTGCAACAAGTGCTAAGTCTGTTAAGAAAGCGATCAGCGATTTGTCTTCCTGCTTCTTTTCAAAGTCTTGCGTTACGGAAATAAATTCATCGATATTCTCTAAACGGCTTTGTGCTTCAATCGTTTTCTCCGCTTTAAGTGCGTCGCGATAACCTGTCTTCGTTAACACTTCTTCCGTGAGTTCTGTCACAGAAAGATATTCCTGCTGGCGCGTCCAGTTCGTTACAAACTCAGAAAACTCTCTTAAAGAGTTCGTTGCACGGGCACTTAGACCGATCTGCTCAACTTCTTGGAGAGCTTGATACATGGATAGGTCATTGTTCGCTGCATATTGCGCCACTTTATCCATGGATGAAGCACCGATTCCGCGTTTTGGTACATTCACGATACGCTGAAGTGAAATGTCATCGTCAGGATTTGAAATAAGACGTAGGTATGCAAGGATGTCTTTGATCTCTTTTCTGTCATAGAACTTTGTTCCGCCAACGATGTTGTAAGGAATGTTCGACTTAATCAAAACTTCCTCGATAACACGGGACTGGGCATTCGTTCGATACAGGATCGCGATGTCATTATAAGAACGTTTGCCAGAAGTTACAGCTTCACGAATCTTGCCTGTTACGTAATAACTCTCGCCTTGCTCATCGTCACCTTGGTAATACGTGATGCTAGCGCCATCTGTATTGTCTGTCCAAAGATTCTTCGGCTTACGATTCATGTTGTTTTCGATTACCTTGTTTGCAGCTTGAAGAATCTTTTTCGTAGAACGATAGTTTTGCTCTAATAAAATGACTTCAGCATCATTGTAGTCTTTTTCAAAGGATAGAATGTTTGCGATATCCGCACCGCGCCAGCCGTAGATCGACTGATCGGAGTCCCCTACAACACAAAGGTTGCGGAATCGGTCTGCAAGCATCTTAACGAGCATATATTGCGCGCGGTTCGTATCTTGATACTCATCCACGTGAATATATTGAAACTTGCGCTGGTAAAACTCGAGCACTTCAGGAACCTTCGCAAAAAGGTGGATCGTCGTCATAATTAGGTCGTCAAAATCCAAGGCTTGATTTTTTCTTAGACGCTTTTCATAGCCTTCATAAACTTCACTCACAACACCTTCAAAATGGCCGTTCGCCACCTTTGCAAAATCCGCTGACGTTTTCAGTTCATTTTTTAAGGATGAAATGGCACTTAAGATTCCGCGAGGCTCGTACTTTTTCGGATCATAGTTCAAATCTTTCAATACCGCTTTTACAACAGACAATTGATCTGTCGCATCCAAAATCGTAAAGTTACGATTAATTCCGATTCGATCGATGTCGCGGCGCAAAATACGAACACACATAGAGTGGAACGTAGAAATCCAGATCTCTTCTGCTACTGGTCCAGTGATCTTAGCGACCCTTTCCTTCATCTCTCTTGCTGCTTTATTCGTAAATGTGATCGCCAAGATATTCCATGGTGCCACTTCTTTTTCCATCATTAAATAAGCGATACGATGAGTTAACACTCTCGTCTTGCCGCTTCCGGCACCAGCCATCAGCAACAATGGCCCGTCTGTATGTTTTACCGCTGCTTTTTGCTCAGGATTCAGTCCTGTTAATAGCTTTTCAATCATTTGATGCATACTCATTTTCACTTCACCGCCCGAACATATATTCTTATTTCATTTATTTTCACTCATTTTTGAGATTTTATCAACTTTTACCTTTAACGGCTTTAACCGTTTCAATAGCTGCGTTTAGATCGTAATAGATGATGTTCCCGACTACTACCGTGTCAGCGAATTCTGCCATCTCACCCGCTTGTTCAGCTGATGTGATCCCGCCGCCATAATATAAAACAGCATCTTCAAGCACGTTCTTCACTTTTTTTACAATATTAACATCACCATACGTACCGCTGTATTCCAAATAAAAGATCGGAAGCTTGAACATTTTCTCGGCCATGCGGGCATATGCTACAACATCATCTTCCGAGAGACTCGTGTCAGCACTCGATCGCTCAGCTGCCGTACAATCCGGGTTTAAGATGCAGTAACCTTCTGTAATAATCTCGTCCCAATTCATGATGTCACCGAACTCTTTTAAAGCTTCTGTGTGAAGACCTGTTATAAAGTTAGCATCCTTCGCATTTAATACGGTAGGTATATAGTAAAAATCGAACCCTGGTGTTAGTGATTCAATGTTGGATACTTCAAGCACACAAGGAACCGCATATCTGCGGATGCGCGACATAAGGTCCAATGTATTATCAAGCGTAACCCCAAGAGATCCGCCAACAATAACAGCATCCGTTCCGCTCTCACAAATCAATTCAAGGTCGCTTTCGCTGATCTCTTTATCTGGGTCAAGCTTAAACACATGCTTCCATTTACGATAATCAAACATTGTGTTCTTCCTTTCCTATTTAAAACAACCCGTGCCTGCTATTTACAACAGGCCGATTCTGTACTTCTGCATTATATCAAAAATAAAGTTCTCACTCTATGATTCATCATGTGGAAAGATTGTGAAGTTCATACTCGTTTTTAGGAGGAATGCCTGTGCTTATGTGGCATATTGACGATGAAATCATGCTAAAGCAAGCAGACGTTAAAGAATCAGATGCCATTTACAGATTGCTCGAGCATTCACGGCGGCACCTAGGCCCGTGGATCAGCTGGGTGGATTATACACAGTCAAACGGTGAAATGAAACAGTTTATTAAAACAGTAAATAAAAAGATGAAAGAACAGACCGATACCGTTCTGTTTATTTGGTATCGCGGACAAGTAGCAGGTTCTGTCGCTTTGTATGATTTAAAATGGCACAACCAGTCCGGCATGCTCGGTTATTGGGTTGGTACAGGATTTGAGGGACGCGGAATCGCTCATCGCGCGGTAAGAGGAATGCTTATGTATGCGTATTATACGTTAATGCTGAACCGTGTTGAGCTTCGCGCCGCGGTTCAAAATGAAAAAAGCATCAAGCTCGCCCGCCGGCTCGGCTTTCAGGCAGAAGGAGTTGTCCGGCAGGCTGAATGGATCCGCGGAAATTGCCGCGACCAAGTCCAGATGAGCTTGATGAAAAATGAATTTAACTAAATTATATTTCAGGATTTAAAACGTAATAGACGTATTCTGCTGCGCTTTGTTCAACCGATTCCTCTGATGCGCGAATCGCACTATGGAATACGAATGGCGCAATGTAACGAGTTCCGATTAAATTAGAAGTCGCTTGGAACGGTCGCAGCAGTTCACTAATCGAATAGTGGTTGTAGCCTCCTGCTTGATAAGAAACTTGCGGACCTCCTGTTGAAATCGCAATCACTAACTCTTTTCCATGAAGTGAATCTCCACCAGGTCCATATGCCCATCCATATAAAAGCACAGCATCTTGCCATTCTTTTAACAGTGACGGCGAGCTGTACCAATAGAACGGAAATTGGAGTACGATGCGATCGTGCTCCAGCAGCATGCGCTGTTCTTCTTCAACGTTTACTTTTCCATCCGGGTAAAGATCGTAAAGCTTACGTACCGTTACATGGTCTTGCTTTTCGATTTCTTCAGCCCACCTTTTGTTTACGGTAGATGTTTGAAGATTGGGATGCGCGATGATGACTAATGTTTTTTTCATTTATAGGTCTCCTTTATGTTTTAAGTAATTACGTTTGGTTGTACAAACAACTATAATAGTAAAAGAGCGCTCATTTATGAATCGAGCTGCCCTGCTGCAAGATGCGTAGCTTTTGTTAGTGCTTTCCCTTCTTCTTCTCCTAAAATATCAGAGTAAGTTCGGTAAAGATTTTTCCACGCTTTCTCGAGTTCTGTTTGGATCTCAATGCCAGCTTGTGTTGGATGAATGTGCGACATCTTCCCCTGCACTTTGCGTTCTGCAAGTCCTTTAACGACAAGCTTATCCACAAAACGCGTAATTGTACTTGGCGTCATATGAAGTTCTTCCGCCAGTTCCGATTGTGAGATTCCTGGTTTGTTGTTCACGAGCATCATAAGAAAACCATGCGTCGGAGAAATCCCAGTCGGCCTGAACGATTCCTCTGCCATTTTTGTAATGATGCGAGAAAGCTTGTTTACAGTAAAGTATAAGCAGTTTTCTAGATACTTTTCGGGCATTAATTGCACCTCTTTACGTTTGATACGTTGTTTGTACATACAACTATAAATTGTGTAGCATGTAAAGTCAATGAATAATAAATCGTTTTGGACATTTGCGCTAAAAAAACAGCTCTAAAATAAATAGCATTAGTAACAGTACACGAAATCCAACCAAATTAGGGAGCTTGGCGATTGCCAAGCTTACAAATCAATCATTATAGTAGTCTTACAGAGGTTGAAACGATCGTGTTGGAGGTTGAATCCAAAAGTTTTAGTCTCGAATCCAAAAGTTTTTCGCTTCAATCCACGAGTTTTGGCCTTCAATCCACAAGTTTTAGGCGTTTATCCACGAGTCTACAATCCTCGACATTTATCGACATGCTCTCTACAGCAAGCACAGCAAGCCCCAACAAAAAAAACCCACCACATTGGCAGGTTATTTCGCTTCTTCCTCTTCATGAACGCGGTCGAGCACCATCGCATAAGCGTCGTTTCCGAAATTCAAACAGCGTTTTACGCGTGAAATCGTCGCAGTACTCGCACCCGTTTCACTCTCGATCTTGTGATACGTCTTTCCTTCACGCAGCATGCGTGCTACTTCAAGTCTTTGCGCAAGAGATTGAATCTCGTTCATCGTACAAAGATCATCAAAGAAACGATAGCATTCTTCCATATCTTTTAGCGATAGAACTGATTCAAACAGCTGATCTAGCGCTTTTCCTCGCAGTTTATCAATTTGCATGTAACATGCACTCCTTTTTTAATGCATCTTAACCGAATCTGCCATGCCACTCGGTACAATGTTGATCCATGTTTTACCCGGAACAAACGCTCCGCCGTCCGGAACGATTCTTCCGTTTTCGTTTTTCCACGAAATGTTTTGTGCGACACCGTTCTGTATTAGAATAGCATCTCCGCCTGACGTTAAGTTGATCTCACGTCTGCCGGCATCATCGATTACCCGGTGGGCCGCTTCAACAATGAATACATTATTTACAGTGATTGGGGTTTCGGTTTCGCGGTCTATAGTCGGTTCATTGTTACTGCTTCTCGCGTACGTCTTCTTTTTATCAGAGTACGTAAAACCTACCGTATCTCCACCTTTATACGAAATCGCAACTTCATCCGCTGGTGTTCCCTCTATATCTGAAGCACCCTTACTCGTAAGAAACGGAAGCATGTCTTGATCATCCGATTCTTCAGCTCCGATTTTCTTCATCCCTTTTTCAATATTTTCATAGGTGATGTAAGAGTTGTGAGGGGCTTTTCTAAAATCAGCTCGTTCAAAAAGACTTCCGTCATAGTCCATTCCGTTCAATTGATCGACTCTGCCGCTATAGAGAATCTCTTTCGCTTCTGGACTGAAGCCATGTGCTACGAACAAAGAGTTGTAGCCTTCTGAGAGTTCAATATAATAGTCTCTTGCGCTCCGAACTGGGCCTACTACGTCCGGCATCTCACTTTGAAAAATCGCTAGAAAACGAGTGAGTTCTCCCTCAGCTAATACTTCGTACACAATGTCTGCTTTATGAAGTCCTGATTGAGGTCTTGCTTTCGAGTGGTTGTTCACCATAACAGCAACCGCCCGGTGGTCGACCTCGTCATTCGTTCCTAAGCCAGTCAATGGAAAAAATGAAGTGTAGGCTTCTTCTTGTTTATCTTTTTTAGAATCAGATGCTTCAGCTTTATCTACTTTACCGTCTTCTAATACTTTATCTCTTGCGTCTTTACATGCAGACAGCGTTAATACCGTGATGATCGCCATCAAGATGATGTACCATTTTTTCATTGGGCTCACTACCTTTGTATCGTATTATTTTGCCCAATCCTTTTCTATATTAACGCATAATCGAAGGAAAGAGTAACCCTTTCTTTTTTACATCGTAAATGCCTCTTTGCGTAATGCGGATGTATGGCAAGTGTGTGGAAGAAAAGAACAGAAGAGAATAGATCGGATCTTCGTACTGATACCCGCGCTCTCTTAGGGCATTCGTCAGCCTTTTTTCTTCTTGTACTAGTTCTTCTATGCCAAGATTCGACATTCCTCCCGCTAACGGAAGTTTTATTTCAGCAACAATCTCGCCTTTCTCAGCAAGCACGATGCCCCCGCCGACCTCTTTCAATCGCTCGAACGCCACTGCCATATCTTTTTTGCTCTTACCAATTATGAGCAGATCTCCGGTGTTGGAATAAGAGCTCGCAAAGCCATACAGATTCTTGGCAAAACCTTTTACAATGGTGTTCGTTCTCCACTTTCCATCTTTATCGATCAGCATTAAGAAGCACTCATCTGATTCTTCGTTAATTTCTTCAGAAAAAGGATTGATCGATACATTATATGGCCGAGTAATGACACTATTGTACATTTCTATTCCAACGAGACCAGAAAACTGAAAGTCTTCGTCGTGAAGATCCCAATTGATCTCTCTTTTTCGTATACCGTGTCCTTCCCAATCAAACGCAAAATCTTTGTCTTCACTAACATCCTCGCCATCACGCTTCATCCATTTTCCTTTCGCCAAAACAGAAACAGGTAGAGGATTCGAAATATCATCTAAAATGTTCAAATGCGCCACGCGTCCAGGAGCCACCATACCGAAAAGGTGATCCAGGCCATAATATCGCGCCACATTATAGGAAACCATCATATACGCATCAACTGGATCGATTCCAGCTTCAAGCGCGATCTCAAGCATTTTATCAGTCACGCCTTCTTCATAAAACGCTGGTGTTGAACCGTCCGTTGTAAAAAAGATTCGCTCATAGTTCGTGATGCCTTCTTCTTTCATCTGGCGCAAAAGTTTAGGCAGATCTGGACGGATGGATGAATAACGAAGAGATACTTGAAGCCCAGCGTTCAATCGGTCCATCACTTCCGTACCAGTCATCGCCTCGTGATCGCAGTCTACCCCAAGCAATGTCATCGCCGTTAACGTTTTTTCTGATGCACCTGGCAGGTGGCCTTCGATCTTCTTACCCGCTTTCTTCGTCTTCAGCATCCAGTGAAGCAATGTATCATCACCTTGGAGTACGCGCGGCCAGCTTGTTAATTCTCCGCCTTGAAGAACATATGGGCTTTCAAGCAGCTGTCTAACCGATTTTTCAGAGAAATAATTCTCTTCTTCTAAAAGCTCTGTTTGCGCGTCATATCGGCACCACCAAAAGAAATTAGACGGCAGATCGTTCACGTCTTCCATAAAAGAAAGCGCTTTCGAAATACTCATTTCAAAAAGCAGCATAAAGTTATCGGCTAAAAATACAGACGTCCCGCGTTGCAATGCATATCGGGAGAGCGACTGGGGATTATAAAGTTGAAACGGATGACAATGCGGTTCAATATATCCAGGCACAACAAACTTACCTTCGAGATCCGTAAATTCCGTTCCGGAGTCTTTTGCAGGCAGCTTATCGCCCACATAGATAATACGGTCTTGAAGTATCCAAATATTTGCCTTTACCCATTTTTTTAAGGCTGTGTTTAAATAAACAGCGTTTTTTAAGACAAGTGACGGTGCCGATTCACCTTGGATGACAGCCACTTGTTTGCGCATTTGCGCTTTTGTCCAAAACGCGATGTGTTGGTTCATGTTGGATCACCTGTCTTCTCTGAAAATTTCGTTTTTTCAAGAATACCATATTCATCAAGCAAATTGGTGAAATTCGAAGGGAGTATCTTTATGAGACAAAATATTGGTTTAGTTAACAGCATGATTCGGATTATTGCCGGCTTAACACTGCTATCGGTTTATACGGCAAAACTTACACGCAAGCCATACAAAGAATCGTATATTTTAATGATTTTAATGGCGGCAATGAAAGTGGCAGAAGGAATCGTTCGCTACTGCCCAATGACGGATTTGCTTCACAAAAGCAAAGAAATGAACGACATGGATCTAGGTAATATCGCAAAGGAAGGTTCACCTTTTAATCCTTCTTAATCCGAAGGGGGAACATCATGCCGACTCATTCTATTTTAAAAGGCAACAAACCGCTTTTTAGTTTATTGGTCGTTGTCTTTATTACTCATCTAGGTTCTTATCTTGTTCTGCCTGTATTGCCCATCCTTTTAAAAGTGGAAACAGGTTTAACGGCAGCACAGATTGGGTTTACGCTAGCTGTCATCTCCGTTTTTATGCAGGTCGGAAGTGTGGTCGGCGGCGTATTTGCTGACCGGACAGGCAGACGTTTTATTATTGCATTAGGTGCTCTTATACGAGCTGGAGGGCTAATTGGTTTCGCTTATTTTTCAACCTATTCTCTCATTCTGTTAACAGCAGCAGTTAGTGGATTAGGACTTGGGCTAAACGCACCTTCAACGAAAGCATTTATTTCTTCACTCGTGAAAGATGACATGAGGTCTACTGCGTTTTCACTTCGTGGTATTTTCGCAAATATCGGTATGGCAATTGCGGGGTTAATGGTGTTTGCCTTGTTTACAAATAATTCGAGACTTATTTTTATTACGGCAGCTGTCATTTATTTAGGCGCGAGCATGATCAGCTGGTTCTTCTTGCCGCCAGGCTGCGGGGATGAGAATTGCGGTGAGGTGAAATGGAGTGAGTACAGGCAAGCGTTAAAAAACATTCCCTTTCTCATGTTTGTTATCGCCACGATCTTTGTTTGGGCACTTTACGTTCAGTTCGCTTTAGTGCTTCCGCTTCGTGCTGAAAATGTGTTGGCCAACGGAAAAGATATCAGCATTATTTGGACCATTAATAGCATCACGGTTATTTTAGTGCAGACACTTATCACCAAAAATATCATCCGCAACATCCACCCCTTAACTGCTGTAGGTTTAGGAACGATCTGCATCGGTTTATCACTTGGAAGCTTGTACTTTGCGAATACCCTGTTTTTCTTCGTGTTTGCCGGGCTTATCTTTATTACAGGTGAGATGTTGATCATGCCGACATTGGATACTTCTATATCTCAGCTTGCAGCGGCAAAGTTTCTTGGAATGTTCTTTGGATTAGCAAGTGTTTTTACTGGTATAGGTGAAGCGATCGGAAACTCTTTAGGAGGCAGATTGTTTGAATTTGCTGATGGCGGTCAAAGTGCAGTACCTTATGTAACTTATGCTGCAGCTGGTATTGGAATCTTCGTTGGCATGCAGCTGCTGCGTCGCTGGAAACCATTGTCCATCATCCAACCGCCTAAACTGACACCGACAGCAGCACCCAACACCGATTCAGCAACATCACATCCTAATCCAATAGAAGAAGGCTGACGAACGAGCGGAGAATGAAGTCCGCTGTCAGTCAGCCAAAAACTTTAAAAAGGAGGTCAACAGAACCATGAGCTCAGAATACTTAATGGACACCGCATTTCTATATATCCTGCTCATCGGCGGAATTATCGCCATCTCGTATGTTTTTATTAAGAAGAAACGTGTGAAATAGCTTTAAACCCGATATCTTTACGGTAAAATGATCCTTCGCACGTAATCTTCCTCATTTCAGCGTATACCTTTTCTTGTGCTTCACTTAGCGATTTTCCTTTAGAAGCAACTAATAGCACTCTGCCGCCATCTGTTTTAAGAGAATTATCCGCAGATTTCGTACCTGCATGAAACACACTCGTTTCGTTCTTTATATTTTGAAGTCCTTCGATCACTTGAGGTTCAGAGGATGAAACAGGATATCCATCAGAAGCTAGAACAACGCCAAGTACGGATTCTTCAGACCATTGAAGCTCCGGCTTTTTACTGTCTAACAGAGATAATAACAGCTCTGATAGATCGTTTTCCAGCCGAGGCAGGATAACCTGTGTTTCAGGATCACCAAAACGCGCGTTAAACTCGATCACCTTTGGACCTTCTGATGTTAAAATCAAGCCTGCATATAGAATTCCAGTAAAAGGTGTTCCTTCTTGTTTCATGGCTAAAACCGTTGGCTGTACAATTTCTTGAATCGCTTTTTGAACAGCGGATGCTGGAATTTGCGGCACAGGAGAATATGCCCCCATTCCCCCTGTGTTTGGACCTTTATCACCGTCATAGGCACGTTTATGATCTTGCGCAATTTCCATCGGAAGTACGATCTCATCATGTACGAATGACATTAATGAAAACTCTTCACCTTCAAGAAATTCTTCAACGACGACTTTTTCACTCGCCGCCCCAAAACGCTTGTCTACCATCAATTCGTAAAGTCCTTCTTCAGCTTCTTCTAGTGTTGCAGCTACAATAACGCCTTTGCCAGCGGCAAGTCCATCCGCTTTTAATACGATCGGCGCCCCATTCTCTCGTACATAAGAAAGTGCCTTATCGTAATCCGTAAACGTTTCTGAAGATGCCGTTGGAATGCCGTACTTTTTCATGAGGTTTTTTGCAAACGATTTTGAGCCTTCGATCTGCGCTGCTTCTTTTGAAGGACCGAAAATCATAAGTCCTTCTTCTTTAAAACGATTTACGATCCCGTCTAGAAGAGGTACTTCAGGACCAACAAACGTCAGAGCAATCTCTTCAGATTTTGCAAAAGACACAAGCTCATCAATGTTGTTTTCTTTTATGGAAACACACGTTGCTTGTTCCGCCATACCTGGGTTTCCTGGTGCAGCAAACACTTGTGTAACACTCGGGCTATTCGCAAACTTCCACACGAGCGCATGCTCACGCCCACCTTTGCCAATTACAAGAACGTTCATGGTTGCTACCTCCTTTATTAGCTTTGAAGTTTTTGAAAGCTGTTGATCTCCGTTCCAGGTGCTCGCTTTCCGCGGGGCAGGCGGTGAGCCACATTCGTACGTTTCACGTATAAGTGTCTCACCCGCCCGCCTGTCCCGCAGGAGTCTCGACCTTGCACTCCAATCAACTTTTCAATGAAGAAATGAAAAGACTCTTATCTATAAGATTATTGCTTTTTTTTAATATGTTTTTTCCTCTAGCAAGTTGATTGTAGCGGAAGGTTGCCTGCCTGCCACATGAGAAGCTTCTCGCAAGGCATGCGACGAGGAAGTCACTTCGTTAGCATAAATTTGTAGACGCAGGAGCAGAGAGACAACCTTGAAGCGGTCAGGTGGAGACTCCTAACGGCGCAAAGCGGCAGGAGGCTCACCGTTCGCCCCATGGAAAGCGTGCAACCTGTAGCGGAAATCTACTACTTTCAGCTAAACAACCTTCTGAAAAGAATTAATGCTTAAAGTGCCTTACGCCTGTGAACACCATCGTGATTCCGTGTTCGTCTGCTTTTTTGATAGAATCTTCATCCTTGATGGATCCGCCTGGCTGGATAATTGCTGTTACGCCAGCGCGTGCCGCTGCTTCTACGGTGTCATCCATCGGAAAGAACGCATCTGATCCTAATGCTGAGCCTTGTGCACGATTGCCTGCTTGTTCAATGGCAATCTTGGCTGCGCCAACACGGTTCATCTGACCTGCACCAACGCCTACCGTCATTTCATCTTTCGCTAAAACGATCGCGTTTGATTTCACATGCTTTACAACTTTCCAAGCAAGCTTCAAATCTTTCCACTCTTGCTCAGTCGGCTGACGTTTTGTAGGAATTGTCACGTTCGCATCATCTAATCCGAAAACATCTTCATCTTGAACGAGCATTCCGCCAGAAACGGTTGTGATTTTCTTCGCGATCCCGTTTCTCTCTGTAAAATCTAGTTTTAACAGACGGATGTTCTTCTTTTTTGTTAGAATCTCTAACGCCTCATCTGTAAACGAAGGAGCAATAATGATCTCAAGGAAGATCTCGCTTAACTTCTGAGCTGTTTCAGCATCCACTTCTGTATTAGCTGCAATGATTCCTCCGAAGATTGAAACAGGGTCCGCTTCAAAAGCTCTTGTGTAGGCTTCAAGAATGGTCGCACCTGTTCCCACTCCACATGGATTCATGTGCTTAACGGCAACAACTGCAGGATCAGTGAACTCTTTTACAATAGAAAGCGCTGCATCTGAGTCGTTGATGTTGTTATATGAAAGCTCTTTACCGTGAAGCTGTTCAGCATCTGTTAAAGAAAGCGTTGAACTCAAAGGTGTTGCATAAAAAGCTGCTTTCTGATGAGGGTTTTCGCCATAACGAAGATCCTGCTTCTTTTCATAAGTTACTGTAAACGATTCTGGATGCTCTTCTTCTACAGCAGTTGTTAAATATTCAGCAATTAACGCGTCATATGCTGCAGTATGACGGAACGTCTTCGCTGCAAGTCTGCGGCGCGTTTCTTCACTTACCGCTCCTGCACTCTCAAGTTCACCCGCAACTGTACCATAATCTTTTGGGTCTACAACCACCGTTACGTATGCATGGTTCTTCGCTGCAGAACGAAGCATACTCGGTCCGCCGATATCGATGTTTTCAATCGCATCAGAAAAAGTTGTCCCCTCTTTTGCAATCGTTTCTTTAAACGGATATAAATTCACGACAACAAGATCAATCGGAGAAATCTCGTTTTCTTGCATCGCTTTTTTATGTGTATCATTGTCACGGACAGCAAGAAGGCCGCCGTGAATTTTAGGATGAAGTGTTTTTACACGTCCGTCCATGATCTCAGGAAAACCAGTTACTTCAGAAATCCCGATTACAGGGATACCCGCGTCTTGTAACGCTTTTTTCGTTCCGCCTGTAGAGATGATCTCTACGCCGTGACTGGCTAGTTTTTCTGCAAAGGGAAGTAATCCTTCTTTGTTTGATACTGAAATGAGTGCTCGTTTGATGCTCATCGTACGATGCCTCCTACGGTGTCTTTTTGTAATAGTTTGCTAATGATGGCTGGGTACAATTGGTGTTCTGCTTTCTGTATACGCTCCTGCAGCGTAATCTCTGTATCGCCAGGCAATACGGGGATTCTTACTTGTTCAATGATCGGTCCTGTGTCCATCCCACTGTCTACATAATGAACGGTTACGCCTGTTTCTGCAACATTGGCTTCCAGCGCCTGTCCGACAGCATTTTTACCAGGAAAAGCAGGCAGATAGGATGGGTGGATATTGACGATCTTGCCTTCGTAAGCGTCTAATAGAACCTCGCCAATCAGTCGCATATAACCTGCCAAAACGATGAATTCCACGCCGTATGCATGCAGCTCACTAACGATTTCTTTTTCAAAGTCAGCTTTTGTTGCAAAGGTTTTTGGCATGAACGTAAAAATAGGAATACCTTGCTTTCGTGCACGGTCCACCACTTTTGCTCCTGGCTTATCGCACACTAAAAGCTGAATGTCCGCCTGAAGCTCTCCTGCAACAACCGCATCTACGATCGCTTGAAAGTTACTTCCGCTTCCAGAAGCAAATACAGCTATTTTTCTCATTCGATACTTCCTCCGCCAAAGATCACACCTTCACCTTGTTTAACGCGCCCGATGATGTAAGGTTTTTCACCTGTTTCTTCTAAAAGACGGATGATTGGAAGCATATTTTCTTCTGAAACCGAGAGCACCATACCAATTCCCATGTTAAACGTCGTAAACATCTCTTTACGTGTCAAGTTCCCTTTTTCCTCGATCAGATCAAAGATTTCAGGAACCGGCCATGAGCCATAGTCCACTTCTGCCGCAAGACCTTCAGGCAGCATACGCGGAATGTTTTCAATAAAACCACCGCCTGTAATATGGGCAACACCGTTTACTTCAAACTGGTTAAATACTTCGAGCAATGGTTTTACATAGATACGAGTCGGTGTTAAAAGCTCTTCACCAAGCGTTTTAGAAAAGCCTTCAATCTGCTCGTTCAAATCAAGACCAGCTTTATCTAATAAAACTTTACGAACGAGCGAAAAACCATTGGAATGAAGCCCGTTTGAAGCAAGCCCGATTAATACATCGTTCTCACTGATAGAAGATCCGTTTATAAGCTTTGATTTCTCTGCAATTCCAACAGTAAACCCAGCAAGATCATACTCTTCACTGTTATACATCCCAGGCATTTCTGCTGTTTCACCACCGATGAGTGCGCATCCTGCCTGCTCGCAGCCATCTGCGATTCCTTTTACAATCTGCTCAATTTTCTCAGGGTGAAGTGTGCCGCAAGCAATATAGTCCAGGAAATACAGCGGCTCAGCGCCTTGCGCTACAATGTCGTTCACACACATGGCAACGGCATCAACACCAATCGTGTCATGCTTATCAGCAGCAAATGCGAGCATCAATTTTGTCCCTACACCATCTGTTCCTGAAACGAGCACAGGCTCTTTATGCGAGAAGCCTGATAGATCGAACATTGCACCAAATCCGCCTAGTCCTGCCAGCACTTCTGGACGCTTTGTTCTGAGCGCATGTTTTTTGATGCGATTCACCGCTTCATAACCTGCTTCGATGTTCACTCCTGCTTGCTTATATGCTTCTGCCATCGTCTTCTCCCCCTTTAAACAAGCTCTTTTTCATATGGTAAAACCGTATCTGGGTAAATTTCTGTTGGATATCGTCCTGTAAAGCATGCTAAACATTGCCCGCAATTCGGCTCTGCATTCGAACGTCCAATCCCCTCCATCAACCCTTCAACAGAAATAAAAGCTAATGAATCAGCTCCGATAATTTCACGGATCTCATCAACGGAATGCTTAGAAGCGATGAGTTCTGCACGCTCTGATGTATCAATGCCGTAATAGCATGGATGAGCGATCGGCGGTGCGGTAATCCGCACATGAACCTCTGTCGCGCCCGCGGCACGCAGCATCTTCACAATGCGGCGGCTCGTCGTTCCGCGTACGATCGAATCATCGACCATCACGACACGCTTGCCTTCTACGATTCCTCGAACAGGCGATAGCTTCATCTTTACTCCAAGTTCGCGAAGCTCTTGAGAAGGCTGAATGAATGTTCGGCCAACATAGCGGTTTTTGATCAAACCGATCTCATACGGAATACCGGATGCCTCTGCATAACCGATTGCCGCTGAAATACTGGAATCAGGCACACCTGTTACAACATCCGCTTCGATCGGTGCTTCCTCAAACATCTTTTTCCCAAGGCTTTTACGCGCTGCATGAACGTTGATTCCTTCAATGTTGCTGTCTGGTCTAGAAAAATAAATATATTCCATCGAACACATGGAGCGCTGAACAGATGTTGAGAACGTATCAACCGTTAACCCATCTTCATTAATGATAAGAAGTTCTCCTGGCTGCACGTCACGCACGTATGTTGCTCCAACTACGTCAAAGGCACACGTTTCAGAAGCGACTACATACGCATCACCAAGCATGCCTAGAGACAATGGACGCAGTCCGTTCGGGTCCAATGCTACCATCATTTCGTTTTCTGTCATGACTAAGAATGCATACGCGCCTTTTAGCATCGTTAATGCGTTCTGCACTTTTTCTTTTAAAGTAAAATAACCGCTGCGCTTGATCAAGTGAGCAAGAACTTCTGTATCCGATGTTGTCTGAAAAATACTTCCTTGCGATTCCAGCTGATGCTTTAGCGCATTGGCATTCACCAAGTTTCCGTTATGTGCAAGAGCAAGTGAGCTCGTTTGCGAACGGAACAATAATGGCTGAACGTTGGCAAGCTCGTTGCCGCCTGCAGTGGAATACCGAACATGGCCGATTGCACCATGTCCGATTAATCCTTCTAGTTCGCCTTTGCTGAACACATCGTTTACTAAGCCGCTTCCTTTATGAATGCGTAACCGCTCACCGTCTGTTACAACGATTCCCGCTCCTTCTTGTCCTCGGTGCTGCAGGCTGTGCAAACCGTAATACGTTAGTTGCGCAGCATCCGGGTGACCCCAAATACCGAAAACACCACATTCCTCGTTTAAGCCTTTGATGTCAGCAAGCATGGAATAGCTCCTTTCCAGGCGTCTTGCATCTCCTGGAGCGTACAGGATAACAACTCTTCACCCTGCTCATTATCGATCGCTAGACCGCTCTCAGAACGTACAAAACCTATGATTTTTGCGTCTTTTACAAGCTGTTGGAACTCATCTTGATTTTCTGGTTTTACAGTGACTAAGAAACGGGATTGAGATTCTCCGAAAAGACTTCCAATCGGCTCATCTGTCAGCGTAACGCTCGCTCCTACTTTGCCGTCCATCACAGACTCAGCAAGTGCTACAGACAATCCGCCTTCTGCTACGTCATGCGCAGATTGAATCAATCCTTTATGAATCGCCGCTAAAAGCTCACGCTGTCTTGTTTCTTCTACTTCTAGATCGATGTGAGGCGCTTTACCGAAAATGCGTCCTTCTTTCATCTTTTGAAGCTCACTTCCGCCAAATTCAGCTTTGCTCTCACCAATTAGATAGATGATGTCGCCCGCTTCTTTAAAATCTTGCGTCACAATATGTTTTGTATCTTCAATCAAACCAACCATTCCAATAACTGGCGTTGGGTAAACGGCTACACCGTTTGTTTCGTTATATAGTGATACGTTTCCGCCGATCACTGGCGTTGCCAGTTTGTTGCAAGCGGCGCTCATACCGTCAGCCGACTTTTCAAGCTGCCAAAAGATCTCTGGCTTTTCAGGATTTCCATAGTTTAAGCAGTCTGTAACAGCAAGCGGCTGTGCACCAGAGCATACGAGATTACGAGCTGCCTCAGCAACAGCAATCTTACCGCCAACTTCAGGATCAAGATATAGATAGCGAGAGTTACAGTCTGTTGTCATCGCTAACGCTTTCTTCGTTCCTCGGATTCTTACAACGGCCGCATCCGATCCAGGTGCTACAACGGTATTCGTGCGCACCATATAGTCGTACTGGTTGTAAACCCACTCTTTGCTAGCGATCGTCGGCTGCTTTAAAAGAGATAGCAACGTAGACTTGAAGCTAGTAATCTCCGGGATATAATCTTCTTGCGCTTGAAACTCAGCATAATACGCCGGCTCTTTTGATGGCTTATGATAAACTGGCGCATCTTCTGCAAGAGCATCTACCGGTACATCTGCTACGATCTCACCTTGATGAGTAAGGCGCAGTACTTGTTCCTCGATAACCGTTCCAACTGTTACACAATCTAGATCCCACTTCGCAAAAATCTTTTCTACCTCATGTTCGCGGCCTTTTTCAACAACTAACAGCATGCGCTCTTGAGATTCTGATAGCATCATCTCGTACGCCGTCATTCCTGTTTCGCGCTGTGGAATAAGATCAAGGTTCATCTCGATTCCCATACCCGCTTTACTCGCCATCTCAGCAGACGAACTTGTAAGGCCTGCCGCACCCATATCTTGAATCCCTACAAGTGCATCACAGTTATGAATAAGCTCTAGACATGCTTCCATAACAAGTTTCTCCATAAAAGGATCTCCAACTTGAACAGCCGGACGCTTTTCTTCTGATGCTTCAGAAAGCTCTTCAGATGCAAACGTTGCACCGTGGATTCCGTCACGGCCAGTTTTCGCCCCAACGTACATCACAGAGTTTCCAGCACCCTTTGCTTGGCCCTTCTTAATATCTTTGTGATCGATCAGACCCACACACATCGCGTTAACGAGAGGATTTCCTTCGTACGATGGATCAAATTGGACTTCTCCACCTACTGTCGGGATTCCGATACAGTTGCCGTAACCTGCGATACCCGCTACCACTTGCTCGAACAAATACTTCACGCGCGGCGATTCTAATTCACCAAAACGAAGTGAGTTCAGCATCGCGATCGGACGCGCTCCCATCGAAAAGACGTCACGAATGATTCCGCCAACACCTGTTGCAGCTCCTTGGTAAGGCTCGATCGCTGAAGGATGGTTATGAGATTCGATCTTAAATACAACCGCTTGACCGTCACCAATATCCACAATTCCAGCACCTTCACCAGGACCTTGCAGCACGCGTTCACCTTTCGTCGGAAACTTGCTTAGTACAGGCTTTGAATTTTTATAAGAACAGTGCTCACTCCACATAACGGAGAATAGACCTGTTTCCGTCCAGTTAGGAGATCTGCCGATAATCTTTTCTACGAGTTCAAACTCTGAATCACTTAAACCCATTTCACGGTATAATTTTTGTTCTTTAATTTGTGAACTTGTTGGTTCATGTTGCAGCGACATAACGTTCCCTCCAGCTCTTCACAATAGATTGAAATAATTTAAGACCATCTTTGCTACCTAAAAGCTCATCAACCGCGCGCTCTGGATGCGGCATCATACCGAGTACATTGCCCTCTTTGTTCGTGATGCCTGCAATGTTTTCAACGGATCCGTTCGGATTGTTTTTATACGTGAAGACGATCTGGTTGTTTGCCTTTAGCTGTTGCAGTGTCTCTTCATCGCAATAATAGTTGCCTTCACCGTGCGCTACAGGAACAGATATCACTTCCCCTTTTTCGTACTGAGAAGTGAAGGTTGTCGTTGCGTTCTCAACCACAAGCTCTTCTGGCTGGCAGATGAATTTCAATGATTCATTGCGGCGCATTGCTCCTGGTAAAAGTCCTGTTTCCAATAAAATCTGAAATCCGTTACAAACGCCAAGAACTGGTTTTCCTTCTTTAGCTGCTTTTACAACTTCCGTCATTACGTTTGAAAATTGCGCGATGGCGCCAGTGCGGAGGTAATCTCCGTAAGAGAAACCGCCTGGCAATAAAATACCGTCAAATTGACTTAAGTTCGTTGCATCATGCCAAACGTACTCAACTTCTGCGCCGAGCTCGTCTTTTACAGCATGATACATATCTGTGTCACAGTTTGATCCTGGAAAAACGATTACAGCAAACTTCACTGTGCAACAACCTCCTCCACCTCATACCGGTAGTCTTCAATAACCGGGTTGGATAAAAGTTTAGAACACATGTTAACGATTTTCTCATCTAGATCGTAGTCGCCTTTTTGAAGCGTTAACTCCAGATACTTACCAATACGTACATCTTCAACTTCTGACTGTCCCATTTTATGAAGCGAGCTCATCACTGCCTTGCCTTGTGGATCTAATACACTCTCTCTTAACGTTACATACACTTTTACTTTGTACATGATAGGCCTCCTAGACGTTGTAGTATTTTTTCATAAGCATCTGTTAAACTTCCTAATTCACGGCGGAATACATCTTTATCGAGCTTCTCGTTCGTTTCTGCATCCCATAAACGGCATGTGTCAGGCGAGATCTCGTCAGCGAGCATTAAGTTTCCGTTTGCATCTGTTCCGAACTCCAGCTTGAAATCAACGAGCTTTACGTTTTTCTGAGCAAAATAAGATGTTAGCACTTCGTTGATCTGTAAAGCTTGTTCTGAAATCTGATCGAGCTGTTCTTTCGCCGCCAAATTCATGATGTCGATGTGCTCTTCTGTAATAAGCGGATCTCCAAGATCATCATTTTTGTAATAAAATTCGATGATTGTTCGCGGAAGGATTTGTCCCTCAGGAATCCCGGTGCGCTTTGATAAAGAACCTGCTGCGATGTTGCGAACAACCACTTCTAAGGGAATGATGGTTACCTTCTTAACGAGCTGCTCTGTTTCTGAAATGCGTTTTACAAAGTGAGACTGAATGCCTTTGTCTTTCAGCAGTTCAAATAGAATGGAAGAGATCTCGTTGTTCAGTCTGCCTTTTCCTGCGATTTCTGCTTTCTTTTCACCGTTGAATGCTGTTGCTGAGTCTTTGTAGCTTACCCAAACCACTTCTTCGTCTGTTGTGCTGTAGATGCGTTTCGCTTTTCCTTCGTATAGCTGCTCTAGCTTCTCCATCCTGACCCCTCCGTTATATGAAGATTCCCAATATTCGATCTTTTAAAAAAGGCAAAGAGAAAGAGAGCTCGATATATCACTCTCTTTTTAGTTGAAGTACTGCAAAAAAGTCTGTTTAATCTTCGTAGCTTGAAAGAGGTTGATTTCCGTTCCAGGCACTCGCTTTCCGGGGGGCGTGCGGTGAGCCTCTTAGCGCTCTGCGCTGTTAAGAGTCTCACCTGTCCAGCTACAGCGGCTAGCCCCTCGAGGTCAAAAGTCAAACGGTCATGAAGGCAAAAAACGCCTTCTTAGCCCATTCGCCTTTTGCTTGTCGGGGCTGGACGAGCCGCTTTCGCTTTTCGGACTGCCCCGCTCGTCCCCCAGGAGTCTCGTACCTTCCACTACAATCAACTTTTCAGTGATGTTCAAACATAAAAGATTTACAACTAACCATTTATTAAAGCAATTCTTCTTATATAAAACCCTTTAAAGTCCTAATCTGTCGAAGATCGTATCTACGTGTGACAGATGGTAACTGTAATCAAAGCATTCAGAGATTTCTTCAGGTGTTAATTTTTCGGTGATTTTTTGTTCAGCTTCTACTAATGTTCTGAACTGTACGCCTTCTTCCCAAGCTTGCATCGCTTTTGGCTGTACTGTGTCGTATGCTTCTTCACGTGCCATGCCTTTATCGATCAGTTTGAGAAGGACACGCTGTGAGTAGATCAATCCGTATGTGCGATCCATGTTGCGCTTCATGTTTTCTGGGAACACGGTTAGGTTCTTGATGATGTTGCCAAAACGGTTCAGCATGTAGTTCAATGCGATCGTTGCATCTGGTAAGATCACACGCTCAGCGGATGAATGTGAGATGTCGCGCTCATGCCAAAGTGATACATTCTCATAAGCTGTCATCATGTAACCGCGGATCACACGAGCAAGACCAGTCATGTTTTCAGAACCGATCGGATTGCGTTTGTGAGGCATAGCAGATGATCCTTTTTGACCTTTTGCAAAGAACTCTTCTACTTCACGCGTCTCACTCTTTTGAAGGCCGCGAACTTCTGTAGCGAACTTTTCGATGCTCGTTGCGATAAGCGCCAACGTTGACATGTAGTGTGCGTGACGGTCACGCTGCAATGTTTGAGTTGAGATCGGTGAAGCTTCTAGACCTAGCTTTTCACAAACATATTTTTCAACGAAAGGATCGATGTTTGCATACGTTCCAACCGCTCCAGAGATTTTACCGAAACGAACCGTGTCAGACGCTTGCTTAAAGCGTTCTACGTTGCGTTTCATCTCTTCGTACCATAGAGCAAGCTTCAATCCGAACGTTGTCGGCTCAGCATGCACCCCGTGCGTACGACCCATCATAACCGTATATTTATGTTCTTTCGCTTTCTCAGCTAGAATCTCAACAAAACGATCAAGATCTTTTGCTAAAATATCGTTTGCTTGTTTTAAAAGGTAAGATAGTGCTGTATCAACTACGTCTGTGGAAGTCAGTCCGTAATGCACCCATTTGCGCTCTTCTCCAAGTGTTTCAGATACCGCTCGTGTAAACGCAACAACATCGTGGCGTGTTTCTTCTTCAATCTCTAGGATACGGTTAATATCAAACGACGCATTTTCGCGAAGCTTCTTTACGTCTTCTTTTGGGATGTCACCTAGTTCAGCCCAAGCCTCACAAGCAAGAATCTCTACTTCTAGCCATGCTTGGTATTTGTTTTCATCTGTCCAAATCGCTCCCATTTCAGGGCGTGTATAGCGTTCAATCATTGTGTTACCTCC
Organism: Fictibacillus sp. UD; assembly: GCF_043558025.1. NCBI lineage: Bacteria > Bacillati > Bacillota > Bacilli > Caryophanales > Fictibacillaceae > Fictibacillus > Fictibacillus sp. UD. Next base: position 3,303 of record NZ_JARUHH010000005.1, on the reverse strand, counting down.
GTTTTGTTATCACTTAAAAATAGTGCGGACACTTTTTCAGCTTTTTCAAGTGCCTGTTCAATCGTATCACCTAAAACCGTGATGTGCCCCATCTTACGTTTCGCTTTCGCTTCTTTCTTTCCGTACAGATGCAGTTTCGCTTCTCCTAATTTACCGATCTCGCGTAACACAGTCTCATGATGTTCTCCTAAAATGTTGATCATCACGGCTGGTTTTATTAAATCCGTGTTGCCGAGCGGCCAGTTGCATACTGCGCGCACGTGCTGATCGAATTGTGAAGTTTCACACGCTTCGATCGTATAATGCCCGGAGTTATGCGGACGCGGCGCCAGTTCGTTTACATAGATCGTACCGTCTTTTGCGACGAACATCTCTACGGCAAGCGTTCCAACAAGCTCTAGTTCCGTTGCGATTGACCCCGCTAGGAGCTTTGCTTGATCCGCAGTTTCGTTTGTGATGCGTGCCGGTGCGATTGTTTTATGCAGGATATTATCTTTGTGTATATTCTCTGCGATTGGAAACGATTTAACCTCACCGCTCACACTTCTTGTGATGATCACAGATATTTCTTTTTCAAAATTAACCCAGGCTTCCAGCACACAATCTGTCTCTTTCTCTAAAAGTGTTGCTGCAATCTCAAGGTCACTTTCCTGCTTGATCACAAACTGCCCTTTCCCGTCATAACCGCCTCTGCACGTTTTGAGTACAGAAGGGTAACCTAAATCTTTAATTGCACTTTGTAACGAGCTGAAATCTGTTACTGGACGATACGGTGCGACAGGTACACCTGCTTTTTGAAGCGTTTCTTTTTCTTTTAAACGGTGCTGCGTGACTGCCAAGAGTCGGCTTCCTTGTGGTAAGTTCGCATTCTCTTCCAGCCAGTTCGCACTAACTGCATCTATGTTTTCAAACTCGTATGTGACAACATCGCTTCGTTCTGCAAGCTCTTTGATGCCTTCGCGATCGTCATAAGCCGCGGCAATCTGCTGATCCGCGACCTGACCGCATGGTGAATTCTCACCTGGCTCTAAAACAACAACATTCAAGCCCATTTCTCTTGCACTTAATGCCATCATGCGGCCGAGCTGTCCTCCGCCTAATATTCCGATTGTTTGTTGTGGTCGTATTGTTTTATACAAGCTGCTCACTACTTTCAATCGCCATTTGTTGTGCTGTAGCACGGCGTTGTTTTAACCGCTGTTTTATTCCTTCATCATGTACCGCTACCATCTGAGCAGCTAGAAGTCCTGCATTCGCTGCTCCGGCTTTGCCGATGGCTACCGTTGCAACAGGAACGCCTTTTGGCATCTGAACGATGGATAAAAGTGAATCCATACCGTTAAGCGCTTTGGATTGAACCGGTACACCGATAACAGGCAGAATCGTTTTTGCTGCAACCATTCCTGGCAAGTGAGCTGCACCGCCTGCTCCAGCTACGATTACCTCAATACCTCTCTGTTCCGCCTCTTCTGCGTATTGGAACATGAGATCTGGTGTACGGTGTGCAGAAACCACTTTTTTCTCGTAAGCTACTTCGAGTTTATCTAGAATGTCACACGCTTCTTTCATTGTTTCCCAATCTGAAACACTTCCCATGATCACGCCAACTTTAGCCATGGCAGCCTCCTTATTGTCAGAAAAAATAAAAAAGTCCAGTTAGTATGCTTCTCCCTAAATATGAGAGAAAGCAGCCAACTGGACATACGTATCCGATAAAAATAGACAGAAAGATGCTTTCCCTCATAGTCTGATGAAATAACGGTCATCAGGTAGAGACTTACGGGCCATATTCCCGAAATTATATGAGGGCTTTATTCTTCTGGTTTTATTGTAGCAATGGACGTTTTGTTTTGTCAACAAAAATCGAACATTATGTATCATAAAATACTTAATGTTCGTGTTTTGCTCTTATTTGATGAGTTTACCTTCAAAAACAATCCTTTGTTCCTTTACTTCTGGTTCCATTCTTCCGTTACGCTTCACTTCATGAAAAACAGGCTCTTCCATACGGCGTACTGGCGTATAGCCCTCATTGGCCATACGATCCAGACAATCGGAAATGGTTTCTCCTGCTTCAACAGAAAACTTCTTCTTAGAAGGTTTCTTATCCATCTGTTACCTCCTGATGCCCTTGACCCAAAATCCGCCATGAAACGCTTTCGGCTCATGTGAAATAATAAATGCCTTCGGGTCCAAATCTTTTACTGTATTATATAGGTTCATTTCTGATTTACGCGATGTTAAGATCTCCATCATCAAACGCTGTCCTTCACGACCTTCTGCAAGCCAGTTTGTAACACCATATCCTTTGTTGCGAAGCTCGTTCGGCAGTCCGCCTGCAAGATCAGTTGTAATAACGTTAACCGTAGTATATCCAAGTGCCAGCTTTTCTTCAATCTTCATTCCTACTAAAACACCAATTCCATAACCAACCGCATACGCAATCAGATTTTGAATCTCATTTAAGTTATCTAATACAAGCCCGAGGCCAACCACATAGATAATTACCTCGAACACACTAATAAAAGCAGCCAGGTACCTTTGTCCTTTAAGCGTCAGGATCATCCTGATCGTAAAAAACGAAACGTACACAATATTGATCAATAATATGATCCCAACCATAACAAATGCGTTATCCAACATGATGGCAAGCCTCCCAAGGTGAAAAATACTTCGTTAAGAATAACACTTTTTGGACAAGTTGGAAACTGGAGAATAGATGCAAAAACAGTTGTAGATTTAATGTGGAGTTTGATAGGTGGTTTGGTAGGAAGTTTGGCGATGCCAAACCACCATATTCTTGCTTTGATGATTAATGGTGTTGGTGTTGGTGTCGGTTGAGGCGACTGCGTGCTGCTCGTTTGTGAGGAATTGAGTCTTCTCAGCAATTATTGAGTCTAATTTATAATTATTGAGTCTGACGGAATGATTATTGAGTCTAAATTTAATTTATTGAGTCTATTTTCGATTTATTGAGTCTGTTTGAAAATTAGTATAGATGATTAGATTATCAATAAACAAAAAAAGATGGAACGAACATAAAGTTCGTCCCACCTTCTTTGCCTAGCGACGTCCTACTCTAACAGGGGGAGACCCCCAACTACCATCGGCGCTGAAGAGCTTAACTTCCGTGTTCGGTATGGGAACGGGTGTGACCTCTTCGCCATCATCACTAGACCTTATCATGACGTTAACCATGATTTATTAAATGTAGAGAGTATGTTCTCTCAAAACTAGATACGACGTTTCCAAACGTTATGCATTTTAAGGATAAGCCCTCGACCGATTAGTATCTGTCAGCTC